>JANOMD010000195.1:0-5770 GCA_031420135.1 Rhodoferax sp.
AACGGCCAGGTGGTCCTGTCCTGGCACGACACCCTGGACGGCGCAGCCGTCCCTGACGATGGCAACAACGTGGTGATTCACGAGTTTGCGCACCAGCTGGATCAGGAAACCGGGTCCGCCAACGGCGCACCTGTGCTGTCCCGGCGCTCTCAATACCGTGGCTGGTCGCAGGTGCTCAATGCCGAATACAGGGCTTTGCAGGCCCGCAGGACATTTCGAAATGAGAGGCTGGCGGGCCGGGGCGCTGGAGGGGCGGTTGAAGCGCAGGAGGATGCACTGTTCAGCGACTATGGCGCTACCGATCCGGCCGAGTTTTTCGCCGTTGTCTCTGAAGTCTTCTTTGAGCGCCCCGCCCGAATGAATGAGGCACACGCAGCGCTGTACCAGGAACTCGCCCGCTTCTATCGGCTTGATCCGCTGACCTGGTGAGGTGATAGGGTCTGAAGGCGCAATTACAGGTCGATTTCGCCTGGTCCGTCACTCAGGATGCTCAGATCCAACGGGCGCACCTGCCCCATCCACAACGCGCGGTCGCGGTGGTCTTGCACTTCGTTGTTGCTGATGGGGTGAACAAAAATCACCAGCCCACCCCGGTGCATGGCCAGCCAGGGAATCAATTCGCCAAACACAGCCGGCTTGAACGCCAACTGGCAGCTCCAGTCCGGATGCGGCCCCACCGGCTTTTCATGAATGCGGCCCATCTTGACGGCAAAGCGCGCTGCAGCAGCGGCACACAAATCGCGCGCTTGATTCACGGTTTCGGCATTGAAATAAACGTGCGCATGAAAGCCGTGGATCGCCGGTGTGCCATCGGCCAGGCCAGCAGGGTCTGAAGGTGCAGTTAACATGCCGCACATGATCGCAGAACCCCGACATTTGCGCCCGCGCGCCGTCAAAAAAACTGGCAGCGGTGCGGTTGAGTTGCCGTCGGACGGGCAACGTCTGGCCAAGTGCGTGGCCGCCTTGAAGAACTGCTCACGGCGCGAAGCCGAGCAGTACATTGAAGGCGGCTGGGTCCGCGTCAACGGTCAGGTGGTGGAAGAGCCGCAGTTTCGGGTGACCAGCCAGACCCTTGAAATCGACCAAGACGCCAGCCTGATGGAACTCGCCGCCGTGACGCTGCTGCTGCACAAGCCGCCCGGTTTTGATGCCATGGCACCGTTGAATGCGCACCGCGCCAACTTGAAGCCAGCTCAACAGCTTTTGGGCGCTGATAGCCATTTCGCCAACGACGCGTCTGGCATCCGCCTGCTCAAACGCCATTTGACAAAACTGCAGGCCGGTGTGCCGCTGGAAACTGCCGCCAGCGGCCTGGTGGTTTTCACACAAGACTGGCGCGTGACGCGCAAGCTCGAAGAAGACGCCCATCTCATCGAGCAGGAGTTGATGGTTGAAGTCGTAGGCGCGGTGGCGCCCGAGCTGCTCAAGCGCCTGAACCAGGGCCTGCTGGACGGCGGCCAGCCCCTGCCCACCGTCAAGGTCAGCGCCAGCAGCAGCAGCGACACATCAACCACGCTGCGCATCGCCAGTAAAGGCACCCACCCCGGCCTGATCGCCTACCTGTGCGAGCGCGTCGGCCTTGAGATCAAAAGCCTAAAGCGCATCCGCATCGGGCGTGTGTCGATGACGCAACTGCCGATGGGGCAATGGCGGTATCTGGCTGAGCACGAGCGGTTTTGAGACTTGGTTTTAGGTTTTTGGTTTTTGGTTTTTGGCGCTGGATTCTGGTTGCTGACCGTGGACCACTTAAAAATTGACGGCTCAGAGCCCAATTGGGGTCAGCAACTGTCTTGAAAGTCAAGCGTTTTGATGGACTATGCCATGCAATGCGCTGTTAAAAGGGAGGCTATCGCGCACCATGGCATTGAGGATGATCAGTAGTTTTCGCATGCATGCCGTCAGTGCCAGTTTTTTGGGCTTCCCTACAGACAGCAGGCGCTGGTAAAAGGCTTTGATCACCGGGTTGTAGCGCGAGGCCACCAAAGTCGCCATGTACAGCGCGGCGCGCACACCTGCCCGTCCGCCATAGATGGAGCGTTTGCCGTTGCTGCGCCCCGAATCATGGTTCATTGGAGCCACGCCCGCCAGGGCGCTGATCTGGCGGCGCGACAGCTTTCCCAACTCGGGCAACTCTGCAATCAGCACCGCCGCCGTTTTATCGCCGATCCCGCGCACCGCCCCCAACTGCGCGGCCAACGCCTGGCAATGGGCCTTGACGTGAGCGGCGATGTCGTCCTCGACATGGCGCAACTGGGTCTTGATCGAGCGGATCATGGCCTGGATGCTCTTCTTGGCCGGTGCCACCCCGGTATTCAAGTGGTGGTTCTCTGCCGTCTTCATCTGTACCAGCTGGCGCCTGCGCGTCACCAAAGCACGCAGCACCTGCTGCTGAGCATCGGGCAGCGCTGCCGTCAACCGGCCCAGGTCTTTGCGCAGCGCCAACACGCTGGCCAGATGGGCCAGCCCTTGGGCATCAATGCGGTCTGTTTTGGCCAAGCGCCCCATCGCGCGGGCAAAGTCGCGGGCTTGGCGCGCATTGATCACCGCCACCGCCAGGCCCGCACCTTGCAGCGCTGCGGCACAGGCAAACTCGTACCCTCCAGTGGCTTCGAGCACCACCAGGGCGACTGGCCCGCGCTGGGCCTTCAAGACCGCGATCAAAGCGCCATGCCCGACATCGTCGTTGGCAAAGCTCAGCACCTCTGTATCTGGCCCCAAGGCCAAATCCACAGTAGGTTTGCTGACATCAATGCCAGCGTAGATCGGTTGAGAATCACTCATGATGGCCCTTTCTTGTGGATACGAACTGAAAGCTCGGACAACTGTTCGGGCTCTTCACAGAGGAAATCCGCCTTGCGCCCCAAGCTGACCCACGGGCTGCAAACCCAAGATCTCAACGGGCTGCAAGGCGGCTCCCCAACCGATCACGTGTTTGAGGGCACGGCGAAGGCAGGCTACGCCCGCCTTCGCCGTGCCCTCAAACACGAATTCCCACTATGCTCTTTAAATTGGAAAAATGCATGGAATCAAAGATACAAGATACCAATTACCGGAAGCCGAAGCAAAGCGAAGGGTTCGGTAGATTGGGCTCTGACCCCAATTGGGCTCTGAGGCGGCAATTTTCCAGCCGAACTTTGATGCCCGATGAGGTGCAACGACGTTGATTGATTGGGATTGACCGTCTGGCTGATACTGATACCGGATCTCGGGAGGGTTAAAGTCCTTCCGCTATCGAGACAAAGCGGAATTCTATTTACGCTGGCGGCCTGCCGAAAGCCGGCCTTCAAGTGCCCCAACTGAGACTACCGATAAGCAGCTGTCATACCGGAGGACCCCGCCACGCGCCTGAAAAGCTTCTTAAACACCCTTCCTTCGCATCTCTAAGTGGGCACGCCACGGATACACAAATGTGTATCCATCTGATACTATGGCACGATGTTGCTCAAAGACTCCGGGATGCGCATCAGGGTGGAGAAGGAGCTGCGCGATGCATTCGTGCAGGCTTGCCGTGCCCAAGATCGAGCCGCCGCCGATGTGCTGCGGGACTTTATGCGTGTCTTCACGGAGAAGCAGCAACAAGGCCAGGCGAGTCTGTTCGCAGGCACGAAACGAAAATGACATTGAACATGCGGGCAGACTAATTTATGGAAAAAACAACAACTCTCAAACTCGTTCACAGTGGAGAGCAAATGCCTGCCAGGGGCGCGCACCAGGAGGAATTAATTGATCCTGCGTTTATGCAAAGGGTTATCGCCGAAGGCGTGATCCAAGGGGACGCGCAAGCCCTACTTCCTCGACTCCCCAGAGAAAGCGTGGATCTCTTTTTCACCAGCCCACCCTATGCGGACGCGCGAGCCTACAGCCGCATTCACCCCGACCGTTATGTTGAATGGTTCTTGCCGTTCGCGCGGGCCATGTACGACGCGGCCAAGCCAACGGGCAGCCTCATCATCAATATCAAAAACCGTGTGGCGAACCGTGGCCCCCTGAAGGGCCAGCGGCACCCCTACGTTTATCAGCTAGTGCTGGCTCTTCAAAACATGGGCTGGCGATGGGTTGAGACATACATATGGTCGAAGCCCAACGCTGTACCTGGTAAGTTCGGGCCCCGGACGAAAGACAGCTTCGAGTATGTTTTTCACTTCGCCAGGGCTGCGAAGCCGTATTTCGATCTGAGCGCCATTCGCGTGCCCTACAAGGCCGATGCATCAGAGATTGCTCGTCGCAAGCTCGACAAGCTAGGGCGGCGAAGCACTGAAGCGGGCTTCGGTCGGGATCGAACGAAAACCTACCTCCTGGGCGGTGCCGATCCGGGCAACGTGGTCAGCGTTTCGCAGACCTACAACCAGCATCGGGGCGTGGCGCACACAGCAGCCATGCCTGAGGGCCTGGCAGAGTTCTTTGTGAAGGCGGCTTGCCCGCCTGGTGGGGTCGTGATTGATCCATTCGCGGGCGGTGCCACGACCGTTGTCGTCTCTCGCAGGCTTGGCCGAGAATCGGGAGGGTTCGAGTTGCATGAGAGCTTCGTAGCCGAAGGCCTGCGGCGCATCGCTGAAGATGTTGCCGACGATACGCCTGGCCAGCTTGTTAGCGGTGTGGGATTTTGAGCTTGTCTATCGAAACAACCATCCAGGCGATCCTTGACGCGGGCACATGGACCCAGCGTATCCAGCAGATTCGACTCATTCCGCAGCGGCACGGGACAGAGCACCACGGCGCAATTTACGCCGCCGTGGCGCGCGACCTCTACATGCCGCACTTAGCCCCAGACTTCGCTTATATCCACGAATCGCCGTTCTATGAGACGGCGCACTTCTTTGCGGCATACGATGCAGCAAACCGCCTGACCGATGGCTTCAGCCGTGTCGATGAAGCCGCCCTTCAGGCCGCTTTGATCGAGTGCCCGCGGACGTTGCTTGTCTTCCGCACCCTACTCGGACTTACCAAAGACGAGTTCGCTCACTCAACCTTGCTTGCTGGCGGCGCGGAGAACTTGGCGGCGCTGTCTGCCTCGCAAATCGACACGATGGAGCGCAGCGCCATCGACACGCCCAGGGCCAACACCCCGGCAGCCTTGGTCAAGGCAACTGCACAAGCGCTCATTGCTTCAAAGACCATCGTCATGGCCATGAATGGCGAGCTGTTCGGCGATGCTCCACCAGGCTTGCGCAGCAAGCAGCAAAAGCCGGACACGGCTGAGGGCTGGGATAGCGTTCGCGGCTACGCCACAGACGGCGTGCCGCTGAAAGTGTTTCTCCATCAGCGCCACTACGGCGGCGCTTTCCGCCAGGTGCTGGATGCCACGTCCACACTGCGCGGCGATCTGATCGAGGACGCTGTGGAGGCACTGTTTACCGCGCGTAGTGTCTCGTTCATTCGCACCGGGAGCCACAACCAGGCAGAGATAGCCAGGCGCTTCGAGGTTCACGTTACGCCTGCTCCTGACTTCGTTGTCTTCGACCCAGCCGACGACAGTTTGAAGGCGATGCTCGAATGCAAGGGCACAAACAACGGCGGCACCGCGCGGGACAAGGCGCTTCGGTTTAGTCGGCTTCGTGCCGAGTCGGTTCGACTTGGTGGGATTCCCTTGATTGCCGTGCTTGGCGGCATTGGTTGGGCGCGAATCAATGACGCCCTAGGGCCCGTTGTCAGGGACACGGACGGGCGAGTCTTTACGCTTTCGACGCTGAATTCAATGCTTGAGGTTGCCCCCTTTCCGGGCTTGCTCGGCATGACCAACTCGGCGTAAATCGCTCCCATCAGCTCAACA
>JANOMD010000196.1:0-6396 GCA_031420135.1 Rhodoferax sp.
AGCTGGAATTGACGTGATCTCTATCTCTAGATTTCACATCTTTTTTACTTCATGAGCGTTTGTTGACCAATTAAGGCCAGTTCCGAAGAACTTGGCAATCGCCTTCAAACGCCCACGCTTATCGGCTGTAAATTTTTAAGGGACTCTATTCCAAAACCCGTCTTGACGACTGTCTTGGCAACTCGCTTCGCAAACCTCTCGGCTTGCTTTGCTTGTCTGCTTCGGCTGTGATCAGCGAAGCCTTGTATTCTAGCATGAGATTTTGTGGGTTGTCAAAGAAAAAACAAAAGAATTTATAGGCAAGACACATGGACACGAAAAAACGCTTGCCGTACAGATGGACGATCCGCTTTCAGGCTGTGGCGGCCAAACCTTCACGAAGCGCTCCAAAGACCAGTCAGGCAGCCATTCAACCCTTGATTTTATTGACCAGCGCCGTGGTCGAGTAGCCATCTATGAATGGTATCGACAGCGCCCGCCCGCCGTAGGATTCCACCACGCCAGTTTCGGCAAGTTTGCGCATGTCGTAGTCGCCACCCTTGACGAGCAGGTTGGGTTTGAGCTCTGTAATCAACTCAAGCGGCGTATCTTCGTCAAACCAGGTCACAAGGCTGACGGACTCCAGGGCAGCTACGACCATTGCGCGATCTGATTCGCTGTTGAGTGGGCGATCAGGTCCTTTGCCCAGGCGCCGCGCCGAGGCATCGGTGTTCAGTGCCACCACCATACTGGCTCCCTGTGCGCGGGCCCGCTCCAGATACATGACATGGCCGCGGTGCAGCACGTCAAACACTCCGTTGGTAAACACCAAGGGGCGCGGCAATGCCCGGATCCGCTCAAGCACCTGGTCCCGGCTGCAGAGTTTTTGGGCGAGTGAAATCAAGGTCAAAGCGTCGTCAATGCCGGGTCAACGCCCACGTCCAGCCAACCTGCATCAGGACACTGCAACTGTGGGCGGCGCGTTGCTCGCCAACTCACGGGCGAGCTCTTTACGGTATTTGTTGAGGTCTTGCACTGTCTCAAAGCTGCGGTGCAGCAACAGGCTCATATTGTGCAAAATGCGTTCAACCACTTTGGTCTCCCAGCTTGCATCAAACTTGATCTGGGTGTCCAGCCAGTGCTCCAGCCAGTCTGGGTTGGGTACGCGGCTCTGGATGGTGTCCAGCGGGAACAGGGTTTTGTTGACGTGCAGATTGGTCGGGTGCAGGGCTTGGGCGGTGCGCCGCGCACTGGCCATCAAGACACCGACTTTGGCAAACGCGGTTTTCGCCTCCAGGCCAAAGTTGCCAATGGCGCGTTTCATGTATTTCAGGTAGCAGCCGCCGTGGCGGGCTTCATCCTGGCTCAAGCGGGTGTAGATGCTTTTTATGACCGGCTCGGTATGCCACTGGCTGGCACGCCGGTACCAATGGTTCAGGCGAATCTCGCCGCAAAAATGCATCATCAGGGTTTCAAGGGCTGGGGCCGGGTCGAACTCGAAACGCACGTGGTGCAGCTCGGCTTCGGTCGGCACAAGATCAGGGCGGAATCGTTTGAGGTACTCCATCAGCACCAGTGAATGCTTCTGCTCTTCAAAAAACCAGACTGACATGAAGGCGCAAAAATCGCTGTCACCCCGGTTATCACGCAGAAACATCTCGGTGGCCGGTAGCGCGGCCCACTCGGTGATGGCGTTCATCTTGATGGTTTTGGCCTGCTCGTCAGTCAGCAGGGCAGCATCAAAGGAATCCCACGGAATGTCTTTTGCCATGTCCCAACGGACTGATTCAAGTTGTTTGAAGAGTTCTGGATACAGCATGAAGGCATTTCCTAAAAAGCTGTCTTTATTCTAAAACCTGACTGTTAAACCATTTTGACAATATGGGGGGCGTTTGTCCCGCTATTCCCGTTTATCCCCACTTTAAACAGCGTCACCCGAATTCAATGGCCGCTTAATTCGGCTGTGTGTCCACAAAGCTCGCGCGCAATAACAACTTGTCTTGCAGTTTGGCGAGGTTGGCATAGTCGGCGCGCCATTCAATTTCAGGAAAACGGAATTCCAGGTAGCCCAGAGCGCAACCCACAGCGATGTCCGCCAGGCTCAAGTGAATGCCCGCACAAAACGGCTTGTCGGCGAGCCCTTTGCTCATGGCCTTCAGGCTGGCCGTGATCTTGCCCATCTGGCGGTCGATCCAGGCCTGACTGCGCTGTGCTTTTGTGCGGCCGTCCCAAGTGGCTTCCAGGCGCGCCAGTATGGCGGCATCCAGCAAGCCATCGGCCAGTGCCTCCCACGTCTTGACCTCAGCGCGCTCGCGGCCCAGTGACGGGATCAACTTGCCAACCGGAGACAGCGTGTCCAGGTACTCCACAATCACGCGCGAATCAAACAGCGCTTCTCCGCCTTCCATGATGAGGCACGGCACTTTTCCGAGCGGGTTGGACTCAACGATGGTGCTGTTTTCTGCCCAGACGTTTTCGGCGATGAAGCTGTAGTCCAGTTTTTTTTCAGCCATGACGACACGCACTTTGCGCACATAAGGACTGGTGATGGCTCCGATTAGTTTCATGGGTGATCTGGTTGGGGTAATGCGGCATTCTAACGACAGGGCCCCGGATGACGGCTGCGGCTGCGGCCACTCGCGTCTGGTGTGGCATGCCACCTACAATTACGGCCATGAGTTTTTCTACTATTTCCGCCCTCTCACCACTGGATGGGCGTTACGCCGCCAAACTGGCGCAACTGCGCCCATTGATGAGCGAACAGGGCTACATGCAGCGCCGCGTTCAAGTTGAAGTGGCCTGGTTTATAGCTCTGAGTGACGCGGGCTTCGCTGAATTCAAGGTGCTTTCGTCCGGAGCACGCACTTACTTGCTGGGTTTGGTCAAAAACTTTTCAGAGACCGATGGCCGCGCCATCAAGGACATCGAGAAGACCACTAACCATGATGTGAAAGCCGTCGAGTACTGGATCAAGTCCAAGTTTGACGCGCGCCCGGAGCTGCAGAAGGCGGCAGAGTTTGTGCATTTTGCCTGCACCAGCGAAGACATCAACAACACCAGCCACGCACTGCAGCTCAAAGGCGCCCGCGACACCGTGCTGTTGCCCGCCCTGGACACGGTAATCGCAAAATTGCGCAGCATGGCCGGCCAATTTGCCGAGGTTCCGATGCTCAGCCGCACCCACGGCCAAACGGCCAGCCCGACCACTGTCGGCAAGGAGATTGCCAATGTGGTGGTGCGCCTAGTCACCGCGCGCAGCCGGATTGCCGCTGTCCAGCTCATGGCAAAAATGAACGGCGCGGTGGGCAATTACAACGCACACCTGTCAGCCTGGCCCGATTTCGACTGGGAAGCATTCGCCCGGCGCGTGGTTGAAACGCCAGTGCCGCTGGGACTGGGCCTGACGTTTCAACCCTACAGCATTCAAATCGAGCCGCACGACTACATGGCCGAGCTGTTTGATGCGGTGGCGCGCGCCAACACCATCCTGATTGACTGGTCGCGCGACGTATGGGGTTATGTGAGCTTGGGCTACTTCAAGCAAAAACTCAAGGCCGGAGAAGTGGGCTCCAGCACCATGCCGCACAAAGTCAACCCGATCGACTTTGAAAACGCCGAAGGCAACCTGGGCCTGGCCAACGCCCTGTTGCGCCATTTGAGCGAAAAATTGCCGATCTCACGCTGGCAGCGTGACCTGACTGACAGCACGGTGTTGCGCAACATGGGCGTGGCGCTGGGGTATGCGCTGCTGGCCTACCAGTCGTTGAACACGGGCCTTGGCAAGCTTGAAATCAACGAAGCAGCGATTGCCCGCGATCTCGATGCCTCGTGGGAAGTGCTGGCCGAACCGATTCAAACCGTGATGCGCCGGTTTGGCCTGCCCGAACCCTATGAGCAGCTCAAGCATTTCACACGCGGCGCACCGATGACGCGCGAGCTGATGCAAGATTTTATTGCCAGGCTGGAGATTCCCGAAGCGGACAAACAGCGTCTTCTGGACATGACACCAGGCAGTTACACCGGCATGGCGGCCGCACTGGCCCGGCGGGTTTGAGGCGGTCTTGAATTTATAAAAAAAATCGGGAAAAAATTAACCTTGAGGTTAATTTTTTCCCTGAAACCGCCATAATTTGCCAAAATATCGATCAAATTGGCCTATAGCTCTAGTAAAATATAGATAGTTAGCTACTATAATAATAGCAAATGGCAATCAAATCCACCATCTTCAAAGCCAGCCTGCAAATTGCCGACATTGACCACAATTACTATGCGGACCACGCGCTGACACTGGCCCGCCACCCGAGCGAGACTGACGAGCGCATGATGATTCGCCTGGTCGCGCTGGCGCTGCAGGCTCACAAACTGCAAACCGTATGCGCTGGTGATGGCACGCTGGCGTTTGGCGCTGGGTTGTCGGACCCGGACGAGCCAGATGCCTGGCTGCGCGACTTCACCGGGCTTACGCGGCTGTGGATCGAGGTTGGCCAGCCCGAGGACAAACCTCTTCTTAAAGCCACTGGCCGTGCCGATGAGGTGGTGCTTTATTGCTTCAGCCACTCCGCCGAGGTCTGGTGGCGCACCATGGAAGCCAAACTGGCACGCCCCAAAAATCTACAGGTTTACCGGGTGCCTACGGCAGCTTCGCAGGCGCTCATCCCGATGGCGCAGCGCAGCATGCAGTTGCAGGCGACCCTTCAGGAAGGCGTATTGATGCTGGGCGATGGCAGCATCAATGTAGACATTGAGCCTATCCGTTGGAAGTGATTCCGACTCTCTCAGCATACTTGTTGAACCGCCAGGCGCTGTTTTCCATGCTGATGCGCCGCCAGGTTTGGCGCTTTTCAGCCGGGCGCATGTTCACCCAGCGCTGCACCTCCTCAAAGCTGCGTCCACACCCCTTGCAGATCGCATCGCCCTGGCTGGTGGAGCAAATCGCAATACAGGGCGTGTCGGGTGTTGACTGGTACCACGTCAGCCAGGCTTCCATAGCGGCCTTGGGACAGGTAAATTCGTCAGCCTCCACCTCGTGGCAGTACACCATCAGGGCGTACACCTCGGCCAGCGCGCGAGTTGAGGCCGCCAGTGAAAAGCCGTCGGGTGACGGCGTTTTTTCACGCCAGAAGTTGATGGCCGACTCGATGTCGGTAATATGAATGCCTGCCATACTGGGTTACAAACTGAAGGTGCCAATCGCACAAAATGGTTTTAAAGCTGTTGCTGAGGGAGGCGAATCATAGCCCGCCTGTTCACTACTTGCCACCCTCAGTTGACCTGATCTCTTGAGCCGATTCGCCGACTGCTGTGCAAATGAGCTACGACGCAGAGTACCTCCCGCTTTTTGCCGCACAGCAAGGTAGCCCTCATGGCGGTTGCAGAATGGTATTCTTGCGCTTATGAAACTTATCCTCAAATGGCTGCTGAGCGCCGCAGCCCTGCTGGCGGTGGCGCATTTCTACAGCGGCGTGGTGGTGACCAGCTTCACCTCGGCCTTGATCGCCGCGTTTGTGATCGGGCTGTTCAATACCTTTTTGAAGCCGATCCTGGTGGTTTTGACCTTGCCGGTCACATTGATCACGCTGGGGCTGTTCATGTTTGTCATCAATGCCCTGATGTTCTGGGCGGCTGGTAGCGTTTTGGACGGCTTTCAGGTCAAGGGCTTTGTCGCAGCGTTGATCGGTTCACTGATCTACTCAGTGACGGGCATTGTGATCGAGTCAGCGCTGGACCGCCTGTTCTTTAAGAAGTAGCGCCACCTGCCGCGCGCGGGTGTCAATGATGGAAGCCTCAATGTGGTCCGCACTGCCTTGGTTGGCCATTTCACGGGCCAAGCCCTGCGCCGCCTTGAAGCGTTCGACTGCCGCGCCATAGTCCATCAGCGCCACGCGGCTTTCAGCATCTGCGCGAACTGCGCGAACCATCTGACCCTGGGCCGCATACGCGCTTGACAGCAACTGCCAGGCAGCGGCATCGCGCGGGTGCGCGGCAACCCAAGTTTGAAGCCGCTCTGTGGCGATTGGAGCCTGGCCTGCGCCCAACTGCGCTTGTGACGCCAGCAAGGCTTCTGGACGGCGCGACGTTGCCGCAGCACCGTCGTCGCCTGGTGCCGCTGCCCCCAGCAGCAGCACGGCTTGACGTGCATTGCCAGAGGCCAGTGCCAGCTCAGCACCGAGCAGCCGGGTCAGCCGGGCGGCTTTAGGTTCTGCACGGGTGATGTCCGCAAGGTGCGCTTGCAGCTTCAGCCCGGCTGAAAAATTCCGCAACTTGAGGGCAGCCAAGCCGGCGCCATACAAACTGGCCGCCTGGCGAGCCGGGTCCTGGGTTGAAAAGTCTGCGCTGCTGGTCAATGCCGCCCAGCCATGCAGGTCATCGACCGAAGAATACGAAAGCACCCGCGCCCGCGCCGCAATGAGGGCGTGT
>JANOMD010000197.1:0-2896 GCA_031420135.1 Rhodoferax sp.
TACCTGCGCCTCAAATCCATTGATGCCGACGGATTCGAAGGCCCCTTCGGTGCCGCGCAGAAGTTCGTGATCCCAGAGCCGCCAACGCCATGGTGGCATTACCTGCCGCTGTTGCTGCTGTTGGCGCTGTAGCCGCTAAAACACCTGCCCCCAGAGCCAAAAGTGGGGCCGTGTGACCATAGCGCCCGATTGAACAGGACGCAGTCAACCAACTCTTGAACCAAGTTTTAATGTAATATCGCCTAAGATATTATTTATGCTGCTTGTTTTGGATACTGATGTCATCGTTAGCGCCATGCGCAGCCCCACCGGAGCGTCTGCAGAGCTTTTGCGGCGGGTTAGGCAAAAAAAAATATCGATGGGGGTCAGCGTCGCGCTGGCGTTGGAGTACGAGGCGGTTTGCCTGCGAACTGAGCACGTACAGGCCGCTGGTCTTGTGCAGACAGACGCTCTGATTTTTGTGGCTGCGGTCGTGGCGTTGGCTGTTCCTATCGCAGTTCACTATCGCTGGAGACCGCAACTACGGGATCCATCGGACGAGATGGTGCTGGAGGCCGCAGTGAATTCCAAAGCTGATGCATTGTTGACATTTAATTTGCGGCACTTTCAACCTGCTGCCCGGTCTTTTGGTTTGCAGGTTCAACGACCTGGAGAGTTTTTAAGGAGCCTTTGATGAGCGATGTAGCGACCTATCCCCTGCGCCTGCCGCGTTCTTTGAAGGCCGGCATTGAGCGCGTGAGCAAACGCGACGGCACCAGCATCAACCAGTTTGTAGCCATGGCGGCTGCCGAGAAGCTGGCTGCGCTGGACGCAGAAGACTATTTTCGCAACCGGGTTGCGCGAGCTGACTTGGCTGCGTTTGACCGCATCATGTCCCGAGCAGGCGGCGAGCCGCCGCGCGAGGGGGATGAGCGGTAGGGATTCATGAATACTGACTTCGCATTCAAAAGCGCCCTGGAACTGTCACGCGCCGTCGCCTCCCGCCAGGTTTCCCCGGTCGAACTGATGCAGGCTACGCTGGCTCGGGTCGAACTGCTCAACCCCAGCCTCAATTGTTTTGCTGCCTACGCGCCGGAGCAAGCGCTGGAAGCGGCGAAGCAGGCCGAGCACCTGGACTGGGCATAGCTCAACGCTGCGCCAAGCCATCGATGTGATCGGCGACATAGGCGGCGTCTTCGCCAACAAACGGCAGTTGACCGGACTTGAAAGTATGCATCCAATGCAGTCCGAGGAAATAAATCCCCGAACAAGCGGTGACGCCGCGAGTCTGAATCGGAGCTCCGCGCGAGTCGAGGACGGGAACCTTTACCCAGTCGAAGTCGAAGCCATAGCCGGTGCACCACACGACGGACCTGATGTTCGCATCCCCGACGTGGAGCGCGCTGCTGGTGTCGATAGGCGTTTGGTTGATCGGCGCGCCCACCATGGCGGGTTCGACACCGTCATCCAGCCATGACTGTTGGACTGATGTGTCGGCGGCGGTGATGAAATCAGCAAAGGCCTTGTCGGCCGCACCAAGTATGCGGTTGGCATCATCGCCAAAGTGCAAAGTGGAGTCCGAAATACCGGTGAGGCGGCCCAGCAACTTGCCACCGAGACTGGCAAAGCGCCGGGCATCGATATCGTAGCCGCCCTCGGCACCGGTGACCACGGTGGATGGAGGATAAACCCGGCCTGGAAAGGAATCGATGGCGGTATTGAAGCGTCCAGTTTTCTCGAACCACCAGAATGCGTCCTTGCCGCGATATCGCCGCGGCACCCGCCGGTGCCGGCTGACAGAAAAATAGACCGTCCTTCCTTGCGACAGCAACTCGTCGGCAATCTGGTGACCCGATGCACCGCTGCCCACCACGAGCACGGCACCGTCCGGCAGTTGCCCAGGCTGACGATAGCGCGTTGCATCGGTCTGATAGAGGTCAGCCGGAAGCTGTGCGGCAAGTTCGGGGATATGTGTGCGTTGAAATGGACCGGTGGCGATGATCACGTGGCGCGCGACAATGGGACCACGCGCGGACGTGACGAGATAACCCTTGCCATCAGCCGCTTCGCTCAACGCCGTAACGCCGCACCCGGTTCGCAGTGGGGCCTTGATCGTAACGGCGTAGTTTTCGATGAACTTCGCGACGTCGAGGTATGGAGCGAAATCGTCCGGCGCGTCGCCTGAATATGAAACGCCGGGAAGCCGGAGCGTCCAATTCGGATATTGAAAGCGCAGTGAATCCCAGCGCTCGGCATGCCATCGCTCAGCAACACGGCTGCGCTCAAGGATAATGTGTTCTCGCCCCCGGTCAGCCAGGTGAGAACTTAGGGCAAGCCCAGCCTGACCGCCGCCGATGATGATGGTGTCGTGCAGATCAAGCATTGCCGCTTCCTTTCAAGCTTGGGGGAACCCGCTTCATTCTCCGTCCTTCCACTTCAGCCCACTCTGCTCCAGCCGCCACACCAGCATGTGGAAGCGGACGCATACGAAATTCAACCGCATGAGGACGAGTATGGCACCTTGGCACCTTGCGCGATTATCACGTTTGCATCCAGTCATGCCAAGTTTGGCAAGTCCGAGTTCAAAGGCCTCCAGCGCCATTGGCTGCGGCCTGCGCGGTGTGCGGGCGATCGAGCACTCGGGCGAGGACAAAGTGGATGACGTACATCGGCAGGCCCTTGCCCCTTTTGCGCAGGCCGATGGCAGTTAAATCCAAGGGTCAAAATCCAAGCAAAATCCAAGGGTCAGGTCTTGATTTATCAGGTCCGAGATCAACTTGATAATCCGACTCGCGCTCGTGAAGTGCAGTTGGAAATGCCGGGTCAGATGCGCCATTGTTGACCCCAGTGATGTTGAAAGACTTGACCCCGGTGATGCTCCAAACCAGCCCGGCAGCGTGCGCAAAACGCGCTCGCA
>JANOMD010000198.1:0-17108 GCA_031420135.1 Rhodoferax sp.
AATTGCGGCTGGCCGACGCCGACACTGGCGATGAAAACACGCTGTCGCCACCGCACGAGCGGGCGCTGGCCGCAGCGCAAGGCATCGGCACCGCTGACGGCGAGCTGCCTTGGGGTGCCTGGCACGCGTTGCAGGCCGGTCGCGCGGTGGCGCCGGGCGAGACTTGGGGGGTGATCACGCCTTGCCATTGGGCAGTGCAGACCAACCACATCATCCTGACCAACCCGAAGGATTTGAACCTGTCAGAGGAAGAATCACGCGCGCTCATGGCGGCGATGAACCCCTACTTTGCCGAAGACGGCATCACGCTGATGTATGACACCCCCACCCGCTGGCTGGCGCGTGGCGAGGTGTTTGCGGGCCTGGCCACCGCCTCGCCCGACCGGGTGATTGGCCGCCCGGTGGATGACTGGATTCCAAAAGGCGCCGCCGCCAAAGGCCTGCGCCGCCTGCAGCAGGAAATGCAAATGCTGCTGTACACGCATGCACTGACCGAGGTGCGCAGCGGGCGCGGTCTTTTGGCGGTGAACTCGTTTTGGGTCAGTGGTACCGGTGCCCTGCCCTTGCAGAGGGTGTCGGCAGGGCCCCGGCAAACAGCACCCACCCATGTGCAGGTTACCGTGCCAGTCACCTTGCGCGACGCCGCTGTGCGCGAAGACTGGGCGGCCTGGGCCGAGGCCTGGCAGGCGATTGACGCGAACGCGTGTGCGGCGCTGCTGGCAGCACTGGCCAGCGGCGGCGCCGCTGCGTTGACGCTGTGCGGCGAGCGAAATGCGCAACGCTTTGAATATCCGCTGGATTCGAACATTTACCATAAAAGTAGTAAAAGTGGGAAAAACCATATGCTGACCGGTGTTTTCGACCGAATTAGCAGTCTTTTAAGGCCCCAGCTCTCGAATAATATACTAAGTTCGCTATGACTATAGTAGCGCGCTATATTCCACCCCGTGCCGTTTGGGCGCTCGAAAATGCGGGCGTGCACCCCTTGCTGGCGCGCCTGTTTGCGGCACGTGGCGTCACCGCCAAGGCCGAGCTGGATGACGGTCTGGCCCTTCTGTTGCCCCCGGCCAGCATGAAAGGCACGGCAGCAGCGGCGGTGCTACTGGCCGATGCGATTGCACAAAACAAAAAGCTGTGCATCGTGGCCGACTACGACTGCGACGGTGCCACCGCCTGCGCCGTCGCGATTCGCGGCCTGCGGCTGTTGGGCGCAAAACACGTCAGCTACATCGTGCCGGACCGCGTGGTGGATGGCTATGGCCTCACGTCCCCGATCTCCGAGCGCGTCAAGGCCAGTGGCGCGGACGTGCTGATTACCGTGGACAACGGCATTGCCAGTCTGGAAGGCGTGGCAACCGCCCGCGCTTTGGGCTTGCAGGTGCTCATCACCGACCACCACTTGCCGGCCATCGTCAACGCTGAGGTGGTGCTGCCCGCTGCCCACGCCATCGTCAACCCGAACCAGCCCGGCTGCCCGTTCCAGAGCAAATCCATCGCCGGGGTGGGCGTGATGTTTTATGTGCTGCTGGCGCTGCGGGCCGAGTTGCGGGAGCGTGGTGTTTTCAGTGCAGACAGTCAACCGAAATTGGACGCGCTACTTCCACTGGTCGCACTGGGCACCGTGGCCGACGTGGTCAAGCTCGACGCCAACAACCGCCGCCTGGTCGCTCAGGGCTTGAAGCGGGTGCGCGCGCTGGCAATGCCGGTTGGCTTGACCAGCCTGTTTGAAACGTCGGGGCGGGTTGCCAAGGCCGCCACCACCTTCGACTTTGGCTTCGCGCTGGGCCCCCGCATCAACGCGGCGGGCCGCCTGGCCGACATGACCTTGGGCATTGAATGTCTGCTGACCGACGACGCCGGTCGCGCTGGAGAGTTGGCCAAAACGCTGGATGCCATCAACCGCCAGCGCCGCGAAATTGAGGGCGACATGCGCGAGCAGGCGATGTTGATCGCCGAATCGTTGTTCAAGGAAGTGGGTGATGGTGAATTTGTCGCGCCGCCGGCCATTTGCGTGTTTGACGCTGATTTTCACGAGGGTGTGGTGGGCATTGTGGCCTCGCGCCTGAAGGACAAACTGCATCGCCCGGCCTTCGTGTTCGCCCAAAGCAAGGCTCCGGGCAAGTCGCATGAACTCAAGGGCTCGGGCCGCTCGATTGCCGGATTCCATTTGCGGGACGCGCTGGATCTGGTGGCCAAGCGCCACCCCGGCGTGCTGTTGCGCTTTGGCGGCCACGCCATGGCGGCGGGCTGCACCGTGGCGCAAAACGGCTATGAAGAGTTTGAGCGCGCCTTCACCCAGGTCGCACGTGAATGGCTGGATGCCGCCACGCTCACCCGGCGCATCGACACCGACGGCCCACTGGCACCCGAATACCGCCGCACAGAGCTGGTTGACACCCTGCACAAAGAGGTCTGGGGCCAGGGCTTTGCCGCGCCCACATTCAGCGAAGTCGTTGAAGTGGTGTCGCAGCGCCTGGTCGGCGAAAAGCACTTGGCGGTGAAGCTCAAGCACCAGGGCCAGCCGGTGGACGGCATCTGGTTCGGCCACACCGAGCCGCTACCTGCCAAAGTGCTGCTGGCCTTCAGGCTCGACGCCGATGAATGGAACGGTGTGCGCCGGGTGCGGTTTTTGATTGAGGGTGCCCAGGCACCCTGAATCAACCGCCTGCCTGACGTCAAGGCAGGGCGGCGGTGTAAAACACGCTCCCGTTGTAGTTGCCAGCAGCCAGCGGGGCGCTGTTGCTGTAGCTGAAGTTCCAGGTGGCGCTTCGGTCCACGACGCCGCCGCTTGCCGTCAAGGGGGAGGCAACGCCCGCACGTTGACTGTGCACCCCAGATTTCGGCGTCAGAACACGGTATACTATGCTATACATAGCATACTATCTATATAATACGTGAGCTATAGGTCAATTTGATCAATTTTATGGCCAGAAATCATCAATTGGGCAGCTTAAATTAACCTACAGGTTAATATTTATCCTAAAACACTGGAAAACCCTTAGCCCGTAAAATAGGGGGGTGACCCCCAGCAAGACCTCCATCCTCAACGCCGACCTGCATTGCCATTCTGTGGTTTCAGACGGCACCCTCACCCCCGAAGCCCTCGCCGAACGCGCCAGCAAAAATGGCGTCGAATTGTGGGCGTTGACGGACCATGACGAAATCAGCGGCCAAGGGCGCGCCGCAGCGGCGGCCAAAGCCAATGGCATGAAATACCTGACCGGCACCGAGATTTCGGTGACTTTCATCGGCAGCACAATTCACATCGTGGGTCTGGGATTTGATCCTGATAACGCGCGCATGCAGGCGGGGCTGCTCAAAACGCGCGGCGGTCGGCGCGAGCGCGCCATGGAAATGTCTGACGGGCTGGAAAAAGTCGGCATCAAAGGCGCGTTTGAAGGTGCGCTGAAGTTCGTGGGCAACCCGGACTTGATTTCACGCACCCACTTTGGCCGCTTTCTGGTGGAGACCGGTGTCTGCAAGGACACCAATGAGGTGTTTCGCAAATACCTCACCGAAGGCAAGCCCGGTTACGTCGAGCACAAATGGGCCAATCTGCGCGACGCGGTGACCTGGATCAGGGACGGCGGCGGTGTTGCCGTCATCGCCCACCCGGCGCGTTACAAGTTCTCAACCAATGAAGAGTTCGCGCTGTTTACCGAATTCAAGGCACTCGGCGGGCAGGCGGTGGAAGTCGTCACCGGCAGCCACACGGCGGCTGAATACGTGACCTACGCGGCCACCGCGCTTGAATTTGGCCTGGCGGCATCGCGCGGCAGCGACTTTCACAGCCCCGACGAGTCGCACACCGACTTGGGCACCTTGCCTTATTTGCCCGGCAACCTCACGCCCGTGTGGGAACTCTTGGCTGACCGTATTCAGTGACCGCGCATCGATCGAACGGTGCTGTTCTTGCCAAGCCGCACAGCGCGCTGACGGGCATCGCGCTGGTGCTGGCCGCGGTAAGCTGCTTCGGTGCGCTGGATACCAGCGTCAAATTCATCAGCAGCGGCGTGCCCATCCTGATGGCGATGTGGTTTCGCTTTGGCTTTCAAATGCTGGCAACTGCCGCCGCCTTCGCGCCTGCACGCGGGCTCGCGCTGCTGCACACGGCCCACCCGCGCTTTCAACTGCTGCGCGGCTTGCTGCTGGTGGGCTCCAGCTCACTGGCGTATTTCAGCCTGCGCTACATGCCGGTGGCCGAGTTCACCGCCATCATTTCCATCACGCCACTGGTCATCACGCTGATTGCAGCCTACCGGCTGAAAGAACGCGTGTCAGCGCTGCGCTGGGCTTTGGTGGCGGGCGGGTTTATCGGCACACTCATCGTGATCCGGCCCCAGCAAGACGACTTCAATTGGGCCATGCTGTTGCCTCTGATCCTGGTGGGCACCAGCGCGTGGTTTCAAATTCTCACCAGCAAAATGGCCCGCACGGAAAGCCCGGTGACGATGCATTTCTACACCGGTTTTGTCGGCTTTGCAGTGTCTTCCATCGCGCTGCCGTGGGTCTGGGCACCGCTGGGCTCCAGCCTGCTGTGGTGGTGCATCCTGCTGATCTGCCTGCTGGGGTCGGCCGGGCACTTTCTTTTGATTTTGGCCTATCAGCGCGCCTCGGCAGCGGTGCTCACGCCCTATCTTTACGGCCACATCGCGGCGGCCATGCTGGGTGGCTGGATCGTGTTTTCGCAAGTGCCCGATGCCTGGTCATTCATCGGCATCGCGATGATTGCGGTTTGCGGCGCGGTAGGGGCTTGGTTCACGATGCGTGAATCGCGCGCCGTCACCGTCATGGCTGCGCCCACCGATACCTGAAGACAAAGACTTGAACACCCACGCAACATGGCCCAATACTTTGAAGTTCACCCCGACAACCCGCACATTCGCTTGCTCAAGCAAGCGGTGGGCTTGCTGCAAAAAGGCGGCGTGGTGGCCGTGCCGACTGACAGCAGCTACGCCTTGGTCTGCCATCTGGACGACAAGGCCGCGGCCGACAGCCTGCGGCGCATTCGCGGCGTGGACGACAAACATCACCTCACGCTGTTGTGCCGCGACTTGAGCGAGTTGGCCAACTACGCCAAGGTGGACAACAAGCAGTTTCGCCTGCTCAAATCCGTCACGCCCGGCGCTTACACCTTCATTCTGGAAGCCAGCAAGGAAGTGCCCCGGCGCGTGAGCCACCCGCAACGCAAAACCATCGGCCTGCGCGTGCCGGACCATCAGGTTTTGAAGGAACTGCTGGCGCTGCATGACGGCCCCTTGCTGGCCACCACTTTGATTCCGCGTGGCGAGACCGAGCCCCTGAACGACGCGCAAGACATTCGCAGGCGGTATGAGCATGACGTCGCCGCAGTGATCGACGCGGGTGCCTGCCCGCTGGAGCCCACCACAGTGGTTGACCTGACGGGTGGCGACCCGGTGGTGGTTCGGGCCGGGCGCGGGGCAGTGTCAGCACTGGGCTTGTAGCACCCGGAACAGGCTAAATACACTCTGAGACAATTCAACAATGGACATCGCCAACCTGATTCAAACCGTTCTCATCTACGCCCTGCCGGTGCTGTTTGCCATTACTGTGCACGAGGCTGCGCACGGCTACGCGGCGCGCCATTTTGGTGACGACACCGCTTACGTGCTGGGGCGCATCACGCTCAACCCGCTCAAGCACATCGACCCGGTTGGCACCATCCTGATGCCGCTGATGCTGTACTTCGCCACCTCGGGCGCTTTTTTGTTCGGCTATGCCAAGCCGGTTCCGGTGCGTTTTGGCAATTTGCGCAATCCGAAGCGCGACATGATCTGGGTCGCTCTGGCCGGGCCCGGCGCCAACCTGGCTCAGGCGATCCTGTGGGGCGTGCTGCTGTACCTGCTGCTGGGTGCAGGCCTGACCGAACCGTTTTTCATCAAAATGTGCCAAGGCGGCATGCTGGTGAATGTGGTGATGTTTGTGTTCAACCTGTTTCCGCTGCCACCGCTGGATGGGGGTCGCATTCTGGTGGGCTTGCTGCCTTACCGCCAGGCGGAGCTGGTGTCGCGGATCGAGCCCTGGGGATTCTTCGTGGTGATGGCGCTGGTGCTGGCGGGCGTCGTCAGCACCTGGTGGTTGCAGCCCCTGATGGCGCTCACCTATGGTTTTCTGGACATCATTCTGACGCCACTGGCGTGGCTGGCCCGCTAGCCGACGCACACCGCATTGCAGTTGCAATCCTCCTTTGTTGAAACCATGAAACCTGTTCGCTTTCTCACTGGCATCACGCCCTCTGGCACGCCGCACCTGGGCAACTATGTCGGCTCGATTCGACCGTCAGTGCTGGCCAGCCAGCGTGCCGACGTCGAGAGCTTTTATTTTCTGGCGGACTACCACGCGCTGATCAAGATAGACGACCCGGCGCGCATCCAGCGCTCCACACTGGAGATTGCCGCAAGCTGGCTGGCGGCGGGGCTGGACCCCGAGCGCGTCACGTTTTACCGCCAGTCTGACATCCCCGAGATTTCTGAGCTTACCTGGCTCTTGACCTGCGTCACAGGCAAGGGCGTTCTCAACCGTGCCCATGCCTACAAGGCGGCAGTGGACAAAAACCTCGCAGCCGGCGACGACGCCGAGGCTGACATCACGGCCGGCCTGTTCATGTACCCGGTGCTCATGGGCGCCGACATTTTGATGTTCAACGCGCACAAGGTGCCGGTGGGGCGCGACCAGGTCCAGCACATTGAAATCGCGCGTGACATTGCCAGCAGTTTCAACCACCGCTACAACGACGGTACAGGCGCGCATTTCACACTGCCAGAAGCCGCCATTGAAGAGTCGGTCGCAACGCTGCCGGGGCTGGATGGCCGCAAGATGAGCAAGAGCTACGACAACGCCATTCCCATGTTCGCGACGGCCAGGGAGCTCAAAAAGCTGATCGCGGGCATCGTGACTGATTCACGGGCACCGGGTGAAGCCAAGGAGGTTGAAGGCTCGGCGCTGTACCAGATTTACCAGGCCTTCGCCAGCGAAGCCGAAACGGCGGCGTTGCGCCAGGCCTATGCCGACGGCATTGGCTGGGCCGACGCCAAGCAGGTTCTTTTTGAGCGGGTTGACCGTGAGCTCAGCCCCATGCGCGAGCACTACCAGGTGCTCATGAACGACCCGGGCAAGATCGAAGCCATTTTGCTGGCGGGCGCGCAAAAAGCACGGGCAATATCGGCACCCTTCACGGCGCGACTGCGCCAGGCGGTGGGGCTGCGGGACCTGCGTCAAACGGTCGACTCGAAACCCATGAAAGCAGTCAAGGCAGCTGTCCCCAGTTTCAAGCAATACCGCGAAAACGACGGCAAGTTTTACCTCAAACTGGTGGACGCACAGGGCCGCCTGTTGCTGCAAAGTCTGGCTTTTGATTCGCCCAAAGATGCCGGCCAGGCAGTGCGCCAGCTTCAGGCAAACGCAGCGGCAGGCCTGCCCGCACTGGGTGCGCAAATGCAGCGGGCGCAAGGCGTGACGGCAGCCGAAGTCGACACCGCGCTGGAGCAGCTTCAAGGTGCCGCCCAAGCCTGACCTCGCTGCTACAATTGCAAGCCTGGAGAGGTGGCAGAGTGGCCGAATGTACCTGACTCGAAATCAGGCGTACCGCAAGGTACCGTGGGTTCGAATCCCACCCTCTCCGCCAATAATATGGCCCTAAGTAATTGATCTACTTGGGGTTTTTTCATTTCTGGCTTTGGGAAATATTGCTTACCCATATCTCAGCCATATTCTCATTCAAAGACTGCGGCAGACGTTGGCCGACATTTTTGGACGGATTGGTGGCATTCACAAGCTGTCCAGGCGATGGGGTCCACTTCATCCAACGCTTTTTTCATCAAAGGCGCGCGGTTTGACAACGCTGCCTGCACCATTCCAACCGGCGGATTAAATCATCAACAAACGATATATTATTATATATAATACAATGATCGAAATAGATTTTAATTCTCCTGCAATAGCACCCGTGAAACTGACCTTAGAAGCATTGCACCAATCCGCCGGTGCTGCCGCCCAATTGCTCAAAAGCATGGCGAATGAAGATCGCCTGCTGTTGCTCTGTCAGCTCACACAAGGTGAGCTGTGCGTGAGCGAACTGGAGAAGCGTCTTGCAATTCGCCAACCTTCACTTTCGCAGCAATTGGGGGTACTGCGCAATGACGGGCTGGTCACGACTCGGCGCGACGGCAAGCACATTTTTTACCAGCTTGCTGACCCACGCGTCACAGCCTTGCTTGGCACCTTGTACCAACTTTTTTGTAACTCTGAAGAAAGCACACTATGACCATCGACTGGATCCACTTCACGCCTTGGGCCTCTTTAGGTGGCGGCGCCTTGATTGGCGTTGCTGCCGCCCTGTTTGTATTGCTCAATGGCCGCGTCGCGGGCATCTCCGGCGTGATCGGCGGCCTGTTTAGGCCCGCAAAGGGCGAAATTGGCTGGCGCTTGGCTTTCGTGGCCGGATTGGTTTTAGCCCCTGCTTTGTGGCTGCTGTTTGGCGCACTTCCCGAACTCGACGTTGAGGCCAGCGAAGGTCTACTGGTGATGGCCGGCTTGGTGGTCGGCATCAGCACCCGCTATGGATCGGGCTGCACCAGTGGACACGGTGTGTGCGGGCTCTCGCGCTTCTCGCTGCGCTCGCTGGTCGCAACCGGTGCGTTCATGGTGGCGGGTTTTGTCACGGTGTTCGTAGCGCGCCACCTGCTTGGCGCCTAAGATTCAAAATACTTGGAGAATTGACATGAGCATCATCGCATCTTTGTTGTCCGGTCTGGTTTTTGGGCTCGGTCTGATTTTGGCTGGCATGGCCAACCCGGCCAAGGTACTGGGATTTCTTGATTTAGCGGGCACTTGGGATCCGTCGCTCGCCCTTGTCATGGGTGGGGCCATAGCCGTGGGCACCGCAGCATTTGCAGTGGCCACACGGCGCACACGCAGCTTTCTCAACCTGCCAATGTTCATCCCCAACAGCACGGTGATCGACAAACGGCTGGTGTTGGGTGGGGTGGGCTTTGGTGTGGGTTGGGGTTTGGCGGGCATCTGCCCCGGCCCCGCGCTTGTGCTGCTAGGGGCAGGCAGTTCAAAGGGGCTGATCTTCGTCGTGGCGATGCTGGTGGGTATGGGTATTTTTGAGCTGTTGGAGCACCGCGCCCGCAAGCTTGCCGCAGCCTGATGAGCCAAGCCTCAGCCGGCCAAACGATGCCTTGGTGGCAAGTGCCTTGGCTGCGCGGCTACCAAAGCTCCACGGCGCTGCAAGACCTGGTGGCCGGTGTTGTTGTCACCGTTTTGCTGGTGCCGCAAAGCCTGGCCTATGCCATGTTGGCGGGACTGCCACCGCATTACGGCATGTACGCCAGCCTGCTGCCCTTGCTGGCTTACGCCTGGTTGGGCTCCAGCATGACGCTGGCTGTGGGGCCGGTTGCGGTAGCCGCCCTGATGACCGCGTCTGCCATCACACCGCTGGCTGCGGCGGGTTCACCGTTGTATGCCGAGTTGACGGTGCTGCTGGCCCTGCTCGGCGGCATCTTTTTGTTGCTGTTGGGCTTTTTACGCATGGGCTTCATCGCCAATTTACTGAGTCATCCGGTGATCAGCGGTTTTGTCACAGGTTCAGCATTGCTGATCGCTTTGGGTCAACTCAAATCGCTGCTCGGCCTACCACTGCGGGGGCATTCTGCGTTTGAACTCGCGGCCTCAGCGGTCGCGCAGGCAGGGCAGTTTCACACTGCCACTGCGATGATTGGGCTGACCTCGGTATTGCTGCTTTATGGCGCGCGCCGCTACCTGGCGCGCGGGCTGGGTGCGTTGGGGCTGTCAACCTCCCGCGCTGAATTGATGTCCAAGCTGGCACCCATGGTGGTTGTTTTGCTGAACGTTTTGGCCGTCGTATTGGGAGATTTGGACAGCAGGCACGGCGTGGCAGTGGTGGGCAACATTCCTTCTGGCCTGCCGCACTTGCAATGGATTTGGCCCTCCGTGGAACAAGTTCGCCTGTTGGCCGCACCGGCTTTTGTCATAGCGTTGGTGGGCTTCGTTGAGAGCGTTTCAGTGGCGCAGTCGTTGGCGATCAAACGCGGTGAACGCATTGACCCGGATCGCGAGCTGCGCGGCCTTGGCTTGGCCAACCTGGCCAGCGCGGTGTCTGGCGGGTTTCCGGTGACCGGCGGCTTTGCCCGCAGTGTGGTGAACTTTTCTGCCGGGGCGCGCACGCCTATGGCGGGCGTGGTGGCTGCCGTGCTGATGGCACTGGTGCTGCTTGGGCTGACGGGTCTTTTTGAGCGGTTGCCACTAGCCGTTTTGGCTGCGACGATTGTCGTCGCCGTGCTGGGACTGGTTGATACCACGACCCTGCGCCATGCCTGGCAATATGACCGGGCTGACGCGTTGGCATTTGCAGGGACTACATTGGGCGTGCTGGCGCTGGGTGTTGAAGCCGGCATTGGCATTGGCGTTGGCCTGTCAGTGGGCGTATTCCTGTGGCGTGCGACCCGCCCTCACATCGCCGTGATCGGCCGAGTGGCGGGCAGCGAACACTTTCGCAATGAGTTGCGGTACAAGGTTGAAACCTGGCCAGGCATCGTGCTGCTGCGAATCGATGAAAACCTGTTTTTTGCCAACATTGCCGCTGTGATAGACCGAATTGAAGCGGAGTTGCAGCTCCGTACTGGCACGCACGACCTGGTGCTGGCCATGACCTCGGTCAGCCACATTGATCTGAGTGCCGTCGAAGCCCTGGAGCGGTTAACGCTTGAATTGGGCAAGAAGGGCGTTCAAGTGCATCTGGCCGAAGTCAAGGGGCCTGTCCTCGACCGTTTGCAGCGCAGCCATTGGTTGGCGTTGTTGCAAAGGCCACCGTTTGTCAGCGTCCACGCTGCGGTAAAGGCTTTGTCTGCTTGAGGGCTGTTCCAGACTCGGCCAAACCCTCAAAGCGGGATTGGCAAAACCTACAGACTGGTATCATATAAATAGCAATACAACCATATATTGCGAGAGCCAATGCCGAATATGATCGATTATTTGCAGCAATGGCAGTTTTTTATCGCCAAATTACCACATTTGTGGTAGATTCGCAAGGCCGGTAGCCCAGAAAATCCAGCAAGCGCCCTTGAGAAGTGAATGACGTTTGGGATTACAAAGCGACCGTCGCCGCAAACCGGCTCAAGCCACTTTTCTTAGTGACGCCAGCACGTCTACCCGCTTGAGCAGCTCGCGGCCATTCCAGGGCTTCTTGAAAATGCCGTAAAGCCCCTGAATGTTGTGCACGCGGGCCTGCATTTCTTCGTGCCCGGTGATCGCGATCACCGGTATGTCCTCAGTCTCGATGCTGCCCTGCACCGCTGCAATCAACTCAAACCCGTCCATGTGGGGCATCTCCAGGTCGGTGATCACCACTGAAAAAGCCGTCTTGGCGATGGCTTCCATGGCCTGCACACCATCGAAACCTGCAGGAGATCAAAGAAATTGGGCATGATGAAGTTGGTTGTCTCGCCTCAAAATTGATACAGGTGGCGCAGGTTATGCCGCCAGCCAAGTATTAGGCGCATTTCTGTGCAGGTCAAGCCAGGCCGCGCAGGGCTTCCAGGCCGCCCAGGTAGGGACGCAACACGGCCGGTACCGTCACGGAACCATCGGCATTTTGGTAGTTTTCAAGCACCGCGACCAGCGTGCGCCCAACCGCCAGACCGGACCCGTTCAAGGTATGGACAAACTCGTTTTTGCCCTGCTCGTTTTTAAACCGGGCCTGCAACCTGCGCGCCTGGAACGCCTCGCAGTTCGAGACCGAGCTGATTTCGCGGTAGCTGTTTTGCGACGGCAGCCAGACCTCCAGGTCATAGGTTTTCGCCGAGCTGGGGCCAATGTCGCCGGTGCACAGCGACACCACCCGGTACGGCAGACCGAGTTTCTGCAGGATGGCCTCGGCGTGGCCAGTCATCTCATCCAGCACGTCATAGCTTGTGTCAGGGTGCACGATCTGCACCATCTCGACCTTGTCGAACTGATGCTGGCGGATCATGCCGCGTGTGTCACGGCCATAGCTGCCGGCTTCCGAGCGAAAGCACGGTGAGTGGGCGGTGAGCTTGATGGGCAAGTCGCCCTCTGCGACGATTTCATTGCGCACGAAATTGGTCAGCGGTACTTCGCTGGTAGGGATGAGGTACAGCGCCGCCGTATCCGCCACCGGTTCACCGTCTTGCCCACCCTTTTTGGCCGCGAACAGGTCGCCTTCAAACTTGGGCAACTGGCCGGTGCCCTTCAAGCTGTCGGCGTTGACGATGTAAGGCACATAGCATTCGGTGTAGCCGTGTTCCAGCGTCTGCACGTCCAGCATGAAGGCCGCCAGCGCACGGTGCAGGCGGGCGATTTGCCCTTTCATCACGGTGAAGCGCGAGCCGGTTAGCTTCACGCCCATGTCAAAGTCAAGGCCCAGCGGCGTGCCGATATCGACATGGTCTTTGGCCACAAACGCCATCGCCATCGCGGCAGGCGCCATGCCGTCGGGGCTCCAGCTTCGCACCACAACGTTGTCGGCCTCGCCCGCACCCACCGGCACGCTGGCGTGCGGCAGGTTGGGAACCGCCAGCAACATGGCTTGCAACTCGGACTGAATCTGCTCCAGCCGCGCAGCAGAGCTTTCCAGCTCAGCCTTGAGCGTTGCGACTTCTGCCATGGCGGCATCGGCCTGTGCCGCCCCTGCTGCGCCTTTGGCTTTGAACTGGCCGACTTGCTTGCTCAAACTGTTGCGCCTGGCTTGCAGCTCTTCGGTGCGGGTCTGGTTGGTTTTGCGCTCGGACTCCAGCGCGCGAAAGGCGTCCACGTTCAAAAACGCCTGGGGTTTTTTGCGGGTTTCAAGGCGGGCCATGGCGCCGTCGAGGTCTCTTCTGAGGGTCGTGATGTCTAGCATGGGTCTATTTTAGATTCCGCCGCTGCATGCGCCGAAAAGCGACCGCTATAGTGCTGCGACTCGGCCATTCAACAGAGGTGGCATACAAACAGATAACTACTATTTTAATAGCAAACTATCTATATAATACGAGAGCTATAGGCATATATTATTGGTTTTTTGCCGATTTTTGCCGATTTCACGGCACGTTTAAAATTATTCATATCATGGGTGATATGAATGATTTTTTGATCCCGGGTTGCTGGTTTAGTCCGCTCAGACCGCTTCAATCCGCCAGGCTGGCCAGATCCAGGTTCGCACCGCACAAAATCAGGCAGACTTTCTCAGCCGCGCCCGGCACATACTGGCCCGATTGCAAGGCCGCAAGCCCCAGCGCGGCGGCTGGCTCCACGGCCAGGCGCAGGTTGGCCCACAGCCAGCGCTGTGCGCTGCGAATGCTGTCGTCACTCACCAGCAGACTGTCCTTGACGCAACGCTGGCTCAGCGCCCAGCCAATTGCGCCAATGCGCTTGGCGCCCAATGAATCGGCTGCGATGCCGCTCACGGCCACGTCCACCGGCTGACCAGCCTGGCGGGCCGCGTACAACGTCGGCGTGTGCTCGGATTCCAGCGCGACGACTCGGCAGCGCCCTTCAAACCAGGCCGCCACACCGGCAATCAGACCGCCGCCACCGACGCTGACCAGCAGGCTGTCGGGCACACCGCCCTGGGCTTCAATCTCAAACGCCAGTGTGCCTGCCCCTGCCACCACTTCAATCTGGTCATAGGCGTGGGTCATCAGCGCGCCGGTTGCCTGCTGGCGGGCCATGCAGGCTTGCAGCGCATCAAAGTAGGCGGCGCCGGTCACCACCACCGTCGCGCCCAGGGCCCGCAGCCGAGCCTGTTTGGCAGGGCTGGACACGGTGGGCACGAACACCTCGCACGCCACGCCCAGCGATCTGGCCGCCGCCGCCGTGGCGATGCCTGCATTGCCTCCTGACGCCACAATCACGCCGCTAGACGGAATCGGGTTGGACAACAGCCGGTTCAGCATGCCGCGCGCCTTGAAACTGCCGCCCACCTGCAACTGCTCCAGCTTCAGCCAGACTTCAGCGCAGTCCAGGTTCAGCGCCTGGCCGGGCAGTTTCAACAGCGGTGTTTCACGCACAAAACCAGGGCAACGGTCGGCGAACCGGGCCGTGGCAAGGGGAATGTCCGCGCGAAGCGAATCAATCAGAGCGTCGTCGCTCAACCGGCTCACAGCTTCAGCCCCTTGGGCAATGGAAATTTGACAGTTTCTTCGATGCCCTGCATCTTGCGCACCGACACCGCGCCCAGCGCCTTGATGCGTTCAATCACCTGCTGGACGAGAATCTCGGGTGCCGAAGCACCCGCTGTCAGGCCCACCCGCTGGCGCCCATCGAGCCACTCGGGTTGCAACTCGTCAGCGCTGTCCACCATGAAGCTTTCGACCCCAAGTTTGCGTGCGAGCTCGGCCAAACGGTTGCTGTTGGAGCTGGTGGGGCTGCCCACCACGATCATCAAATCCACCTGTGGCGACATCACCTTGATGGCGTCTTGCCGGTTCTGCGTGGCATAGCAGATGTCCTGCTGCTTGGGGCTGCGTGCGCGTGGAAAACGCGCCTTGATGGCCTTCGAGATTTCGGCCGCATCGTCCACACTGAGCGTGGTTTGCGTCACCACCGCCAGCTTTGCCGTCTGCAAAGGGTTGACCCGCGCGACATCGGCCACGTCTTCCACCAAATGAATGCCGCTTTGCAGTTGCCCCATCGTGCCTTCAACTTCGGGGTGGCCCCTGTGGCCAATCATGATGAATTCATAGCCCTCTTTGTGCAGCTTGGCGACTTCCACATGCACCTTGGTCACCAGCGGGCAGGTGGCATCAAAAATCTGGAAACCGCGTGCATGCGCTTCGTTGTGGATCGCCTTGCTCACGCCGTGCGCGCTGAACACCAGGGTGGCGCCTGGCGGCACATCGGCCAGTTCTTCAATGAAAACCGCGCCTTTGGCGATCAAATCGTTCACGACGTAAGTGTTGTGGACAATTTCGTGGCGCACGTAGATGGGACGGCCAAACTTTTTCAGCGCGCGTTCGACGATTTCAATTGCACGGTCGACGCCGGCACAAAAGCCGCGTGGCTCGGCTAAAACTATCTCTTGCGTCAACTGGCTCATAAAACCCCTATCAGGTGGACTTCAAAGGTCACCGGCTGGCCGGCCAGCGGGTGGTTGAAATCAAACCGCACGGCGTCGCTGCCATCGGTTCCCAGTTGCACCACCGCGCCTGCGTACTGCGACTGGCCGTTGGGTGTCGGGAACTGCACCACATCGCCCACCCGGTAAGTCTCCAGCGGATCACCGAGCTGCTTGAGCAGTTTACGCGCCACCCACTGCATCATGTCGGCCTTGCGCTCGCCAAAAGCGCTTCCCGCTGGCAGCTCAAAGGTCGCGCGGGCGCCTTCGTCCAACCCGATCAGGCATTGCTCAACGGCGGGTGACAGCTCGCCCGTCCCCAGCGACAGCGTCGCCGGCTGGTCGTTGAAGGTATTGATGATGTCACCGCCCGGTCCAGCCAGACGGTAGTGCAAAGTGAGGAAAGAACCCGGTTCAACCCGGGCAATGGCAGTGGTCATGGAAGTCTCGATAAACTGTGCGCTATTGTAGAAAGCCCGACCCCGAACGCTGGCGCGCGGGTCATTTCCCTCCATGTCCATCAAAAACCTGCCCCTGGATGCGCGCCCCCGCGAGAAACTCCTGGCCCGCGGCCCCGGTGCTCTGAGCGACGCCGAGTTGCTGGCCCTGCTGCTGCGCACCGGCATCGCGGGCAAGGGCGTATTGCAAATGGCCGATGAGCTGCTGCAGCTCAAGATCAACGCCAATGGCGACGCAGGTTTTGACGGCATTGCCGGACTGTTGCATGCGACTGCGGATGATTTGAAGCGCGTCAAGGGCTTGGGCCCGGCCAAGCGCTCGGAAATTGTTGCCGTGCTGGAGCTGGCGCGCCGCGCCATGGCGCAACAACTCAAGGCACGCACGGTGTTCGCCACGCCAGACGCGGTCAAACAGTACCTTCAACTGCAGCTTTCAGCCAAGTCCCACGAGGTGTTTGCCGTGCTGTTTCTGGATACTCAAAACCGCATGCTCGCGATGGAGGAGCTGTTTCGCGGAACCCTCACCCAGACCTCGGTTTACCCGCGTGAAGTGGTGTTGCGCGCCCTGCACCACCAGGCCAGCGCTGTAGTTTTGGCGCATAACCACCCCAGCGGCACAGCGCAGCCGTCGCGCGCCGACGAGGCCCTGACTCAGACCCTGAAAGCGGCGCTTGCGCTGATTGACGTGCGCGTGCTGGACCACGTGATTGTCGGCACCGGCGAGGCCTTGTCGATGGCCGAGCGGGGGCTGATGTGAAGGTCCTGCCGGTCAAGATCAAGGCGCTGGCCGATCTGAAAATCGTCAAGCTCGAAATTGAAGCCCTGGCCCGGGCGCAGGCACTGGCAGCGGCAGAACTGGCGCGAACTTCGGCGCGTATCGCAGCCGAAAAAAACCTGTTCATTCACGCTGCGGGCGCTGTCAACCGATTGCCGGACAAACGCCGGGCGCAATTGAAAAAAGTACCCCCTTCCACCGAACCCAAGCAGAAAGAACTGGACGAACAGGCGGTGCTGATCGAAGCCATCAGCGATGAATTTGACATTGGCACCCTGCTCGATGTGGATGAACAGATGAGTTTTCGCCGCCCCGGCATCGGCATCGATGTGACGCGCCGGTTGCGCCGTGGCGAGTGGAGCATCCAGCGCCAGCTGGATCTGCACGGCCTGCGCAGCGAAGACGCACGCGACGCCTTGAGCCACTTCATCCGCGAGGCGCACAAACATGGCATCCGCTGCGTGCGCGTGGTGCACGGCAAAGGCCTGGGCTCACCCGGCAAGGCCCCAGTGCTCAAAAGCAAAGTTCACAACTGGCTGGTGCAAAAGAAAGAGGTGCTGGCCTTTGTGCAGGCCAAACCGGCCGATGGCGGGGCCGGCGCGCTGGTGGTGCTGCTGCAGCCGTGGAACCAGCCCGGTGCCAGCGGGCCCGGGGGCCACGGCACTTGGGCAAACGGGTGATAGGCAAAGAAGATGCGGCGATCGCCTGCCACTGACACATTGCCGGGTGGGAGGTCCAGGTTCACCAGCGTCTCTATCTTCGTGTCTGGAATCAGCGGTGC
>JANOMD010000199.1:0-19767 GCA_031420135.1 Rhodoferax sp.
CACGGACGTGACCGGTGCGATCGAGTTGCCAGAAGGCAAAGAAATGGTCATGCCAGGTGACAACGTGTCGATCACCGTCAAGCTGATCAACCCGATTGCCATGGAAGAAGGCCTGCGCTTTGCCATCCGTGAAGGTGGCAAAACGGTCGGTGCCGGTGTGGTTGCCAAGATCATTGCTTGATTTGAATTACGAAGGGGTATAGCTCAATTGGCAGAGCGTCGGTCTCCAAAACCGAAGGTTGTAGGTTCGATTCCTACTGCCCCTGCCACCTGAAGGACCCAGTAAGGTGGCAAAACTGCCCGCTATGCAAATTGCGGGCTTTAGCGTCTAAAAAGGCGCTTGACTATTGAAACACAGATAGAACGCAATTGGGTTTATAGAAGATGGCAACACCACAAGTTCAAACCGTTAGTACGTCCGGCGACAAGGCCAAACTCGGTGCCGCTGTGGCGTTGGCTGTCGGTGCGTTCGCGGCATTCTACTTGTTGAGCAAGCAGGGGCAGGTTGCTCAATGGGGTGCCCTGATTTTGGGTTTGGCTGCTGCCGTGGCCGTTTTTTTTGCCTCTGAGCCAGGCAAGGAACTTTTCGCGTTTGGCCGTGATTCGTGGCGCGAAGTCAAGAAAGTGGTTTGGCCAGCCCGCAAAGAGGCCATTCAGATGACGGCCTATGTGTTTGCATTTGTATTCGTCATGGCATTATTTCTGTGGTTGACGGACAAGACGCTGGAGTGGGTGTTCTACGACTTGATTCTGGGATGGAAAAAGTAATGACTGATGTGACAGACAATCCATTGGCAGAAATGCTGGAGCCGCTGGGTGCCTCGCCCGTTGCGGTGGTACCACCGCTCAATCCGGATTTGCGCTGGTATGTGGTGCATGCCTACTCCGGCATGGAAAAAGCTGTCGAGCGCAATATAATTGAGCGTATCAATCGCGCCGGCATGCAGGGGAAGTTCGGGCGTATTCTGGTCCCCATGGAAGAAGTGGTCGAGATCAAGAACGGCCAGAAAAAAACCACAGAGCGCAAGTTTTTCCCCGGTTACGTCCTGGTTGAAATGATCATGGACGATGACACCTGGCATCTGGTCAAGCACACCAATAAGGTCACCGGCTTCGTGGGCGGAGCCAAGAACCGGCCCTCGCCCATATCTGAGGTTGAGGTCATGAAGATCGTCAACCAGATGCAGGAAGGCACCGAAAAGCCCCGCCACAAGGTCGAATTCATGGCTGGCGAATATGTACGCGTTAAAGACGGTCCGTTTACCGATTTCAATGGCACCGTGGAAGATGTCAACTACGAAAAGAGCAAAGTCCGCGTGTCGGTCACTATTTTTGGCCGTGCGACACCGGTTGAGCTGGAGTTCTCTCAAATCGAGAAAACCTAGTGAAACCGGGCCGCGACATTGGGTCGGATCGGCAAATTGCCGTTTTCTCCCGGTTCCGGGCCTCGCAAATTTCGCATTTTCCGACTCAATGCGAATGTCTGAAATGAGTCGTTAACCCCGGGAAGCCAGGGCCTGCAAATCAGTGCAGCGCTTGGGCGTTATTACCCGCAAGGAGTAAAGCATGGCGAAAAAAATCGTCGGTTTTGTCAAGCTGCAAGTGCCAGCTGGAAAAGCCAACCCGTCCCCCCCAATTGGTCCCGCATTGGGCCAGCGCGGCTTGAATATCATGGAGTTCTGCAAGGCATTTAATGCGCAGACCCAAGGTGTAGAACCTGGCCTGCCGTTGCCGGTTGTCATAACGGCGTTCGCAGACAAGAGCTTCACTTTCATCATCAAATCGCCGCCATCGTCGATTCTGATCAAGAAAGCAGCCAAGATCGACAAAGGATCGCCACGGCCGCATCTGGACAAAGTGGGCAAGGTCACCCGGGCACAGCTCGAGGAAATTGCAAAAACCAAAATGAAGGACCTGACTGCCGCCGACATGGATGCAGCGGTTCGTACCATCGCAGGCTCTGCCCGCTCGATGGGTGTGACTGTAGAGGGTGTTTAACATGACGCAACTCACCAAGAAACAAAAAACTTTTGCTGGAAAAGTTGACAGCAACAAGCTGTATCCACTGACGGATGCGTTGGGAATTGTCAAAGATTGCGCGACTGCCAAGTTCGACGAATCTATTGACGTCGCTGTCCAACTCGGTATTGACGCCAAGAAATCCGACCAGGTCGTGCGCGGCGCCGTCGTACTGCCCAATGGCACCGGCAAAACCAAACGTGTGGCCGTGTTCGCCCAAGGCGCCAAGGCTGAGGAAGCCCGCGCCGCTGGTGCCGACATCGTTGGCATGGATGATTTGGCTGCGATGGTCAAAGCAGGCAACATGCCGTTTGATATCGTGATTGCCGCCCCAGATGCCATGCGCGTGGTGGGTACGCTTGGTCAAATCCTCGGACCCCGCGGTTTGATGCCCAATCCAAAGGTCGGCACCGTCACGCCAGACGTTGCGACCGCCGTGAAGAACGCGAAAGCGGGCCAGGTGCAGTTTCGTGTTGACAAGGCCGGTATCGTGCATTCCACGATTGGCCGTCGCTCGTTTGATGCGGCCAAGCTTCAAGGCAACCTGGTTGCCCTGATTGACGCTTTGACCAAAGCCAAACCAGCGGCCAGCAAGGGCGTTTATTTGCGCAAGATTGCTGTATCGAGCACCATGGGAGTGGGCGTGCGCGTGGACACCCAAACTATTGCTGCCCAAGCAGCAGCTTGATGTAAAAATTCTGGCTGTCTGAAAAGATGGCCTGATGTGGTGGGCCGGACGCTCTGAAAAGGGTGGCCGGGCCATCCAAGACCGTTGGTGTGCAGATGCGTCTCAAAACGGGTTTGCGCTTAATCAAAAGTTGACTGGAGTGCCCAGCGACCCCACCAACGCAGATGGCGATCCCGCTGCACAAGGAATTTGATCTCCTGAATCAGTTGATCGCTGCAATATGGCGTGCCGAAGGTCCTGAATTGAAAAATTTGACCTGACAGCACATTAAAAAGGAGTAGACCTTGAGTCTTAATCGCAGTGAGAAAGAAGCGGTCATTACCGATGTGACCAGCCTCGCCGCAAAAGCTCAAACGCTCGTGATGGCGGAGTACCGTGGCATCACGGTCGCTGACATGACCAAATTGCGCTCAACAGCGCGCAGCAACGGTGTGAGCCTGAGTGTGTTGAAAAACACCCTAGCTCGCCGTTCTGTAGCGGGTAGCGGGTTTGCCGTCGTGTCCGACCTGATGACGGGTCCGCTGATCTATGGCTTTTCTGTCGATGCCGTAGCTGCCGCGAAAGTGGTGGCGGAGTTCGCAAAAACCAATGACAAGTTGGTGATTCGCGGCGGAGCATATGGCGGAAAGGCGCTAGACGTCAACGGCGTTAAACAGTTGGCAAGCATTCCTCCCAAAGAGGTTTTGCTGGCGCAGCTGGTGGGCTTGATGCAGTCCCCAATTTCGCGCACAGCCCGAGTGCTGGCCGCGATTGCGGAGAAAAAAGGCGCTGGCGCGGCCGTTGAAGTGGTCGCCGAAGCATCGGCTGGTGCGCCGGTCGAAATAGCCGCAGCCTGATGGCCTGTAACTCTTTGTAATCAATATATTTAGGAAATCAAAATGGCATTCGATAAAGACGCATTTTTGACCGCGCTTGACAGCATGACGGTCATGGAACTCAACGATCTGGTTAAAGCAATCGAAGAGAAGTTTGGCGTGAGCGCTGCTGCGATGTCCGCACCTGTAGCTGGCGGTGGTGCAGCTGCTGCCGTAGCCGAAGAAAAGACCGAATTCAATGTTGTGTTGCTCGAAGCTGGCGCAAACAAGGTTCAGGTTATCAAGGCTGTGCGCGAGATCACGGGTCTTGGCTTGAAAGAAGCCAAAGACTTGGTTGATGGCGCTCCAAAGAACGTCAAGGAAGGCATTGCCAAAGCTGACGCTGAAGCCGCCATGAAGAAGCTGGTAGATGTCGGCGCAAAGGTTGAACTCAAGTAGTTGAGCGTCCTCCAAAGGCTGGAGTGCTCTTAATGGAGCCTCCAGCCTTTAGTGCTTCTAGTCGAAGCAAGCAAGGCTTGGAGAGAATACCGAAAAGCGCACCCGCGGCGTGTTTTTCAGTGTCTTCTGCCCCGACTGTAGAAGACGCCTTGGTTCGGGTTGCGCGCAATGCGCAATCGTCCGCCAAAGATTGGTAGTGGCCAATCACCAAGAAGTTTTTCAGGATTCATATGTCATTGCCCGGAGATCTCATGGCCTACACCTACACAGAACGCAAGCGCATCCGTAAAAACTTCGGAAATCGCGACAGCGTGCTTGAAATCCCCTATTTGCTGCAAATGCAAAAGGATGCCTACACCGCATTCCTGCAAGCAGACAGTGCGCCCAAGAAACGCACCGTGGAAGGTTTGCAAGCCGCCTTCGAGGCCGCCTTCCCCATCGTCTCGCACAATGGATTTGTCGAGATGAAGTACCTTGAGTACAACCTCGCTAAACCAGCTTTCGATGTCCGTGAATGCCAGACCCGTGGACTGACATTCGCTTCTGCTGTGCGGGCCAAGGTTCAATTGATCATTTACGACCGCGAGTCTTCCACATCACAGAACAAAGTCGTCAAGGAAGTCAAGGAACAAGAGGTCTACATGGGCGAGGTGCCCCTGATGACGACCAAAGGCTCATTCATCATCAACGGTACCGAGCGCGTGATTGTTTCGCAGTTGCACCGTTCGCCAGGTGTTTTTTTCGAACATGACAAGGGCAAAACCCATAGCTCTGGAAAGTTGCTGTTCTCTGCACGCATCATTCCTTACCGCGGCTCATGGCTTGATTTCGAGTTTGACCCGAAAGACATTTTGTACTTCCGGGTGGATCGCCGCCGTAAGATGCCAGTCACGATTTTGCTCAAGGCAATCGGCTTGAACCATGAGTCGATTTTGGCGAACTTTTTTGTAAACGACAACTTCAGGCTGATGGACAGCGGAGCCCAGATGGAATTTGTGGCGGAACGCCTGCGCGGGGAAGTCGCCCGTTTTGACATCACAGACAAGAGTGGAAAAGTTGTGGTCGCCAAAGACAAACGCGTCACCGCCCGTCATACCCGTGAGCTGGAGCAGACCCAAACCACACACATCAGCGTGCCGGAAGACTTTCTGGTGGGCCGTGTTGTTGCGCGCAATATTGTGGACGCCGAAACCGGCGAAATCATCGCCAAAGCCAACGAGGAGCTCACTGAAGCGCTGCTTAAAAAGCTGCGCACTGCAGGTGTTCAGGAGCTTGCCAGCATTTATACGAACGAGCTCGATCAGGGCGCGTACATATCACAAACGCTACGCAGTGATGAAACGGTGGATGAGTTTGCCGCCCGGGTTGCCATCTACCGGATGATGCGCCCCGGCGAGCCGCCCACAGAAGACGCAGTACAGGCACTGTTCCAGCGCCTGTTTTACAACCCGGACACCTATGACCTGTCTCGCGTGGGCCGCATGAAGTTCAACGCAAAGATGGGACGCTCCGATTCCACAGGACCCATGGTGCTCGCCAACGAAGATATTCTGTCAGTTGTAAAAATTCTGGTTGACTTGCGCAATGGTCGTGGTGAGGTCGATGACATCGACCACTTGGGCAATCGCCGCGTTCGTTGCGTCGGCGAACTGGCTGAAAACCAATACCGCACAGGACTTGCAAGGATTGAGAAGGCCGTCAAGGAGCGTCTGGGGCAAGCCGAGCAGGAGCCTCTGATGCCGCATGACCTGATCAACAGCAAGCCAATTTCGGCGGCGTTGAAAGAGTTTTTTGGCGCTTCGCAGCTTTCGCAGTTCATGGACCAGACCAATCCACTGTCCGAGATCACGCACAAGCGCCGGGTCTCTGCACTTGGCCCTGGCGGTCTAACTCGGGAGCGTGCGGGCTTTGAGGTCCGTGACGTTCACGTGACCCATTACGGTCGCGTGTGCCCCATTGAAACGCCCGAAGGTCCAAACATCGGCCTGATCAACTCGCTGGCTTTGTATGCCCGCCTGAACGAGTATGGCTTCATTGAAACACCGTACCGGCGCGTCGCGGACAGCAAGGTTACCAATCAGATTGACTATCTGTCAGCGATTGAAGAAGGTAAGTATGTGATCGCGCAGGCCAACGCGACGCTGGACAAGGACCATAAGCTGACTGGCGATCTGGTGTCTGCCCGCGAAAAAGGCGAGTCTATTCTGGTAAGTGCCGAACGCGTGCAGTACATGGATGTCTCCCCTGCTCAAATCGTTTCGGTCGCCGCATCACTGGTTCCATTCCTGGAGCATGACGATGCGAATCGCGCCTTGATGGGAGCCAACATGCAACGGCAGGCAGTCCCGGTACTGCGGCCTGAAAAAGCTTTTGTGGGAACCGGCATTGAGCGGGTCTCCGCAATCGACTCAGGGACCGTGGTCACTGCGACCCGCGGAGGTCTGGTCGACTACGTTGATGCAACCCGCGTCGTAATTCGCGTGAATGATGCGGAAGCACAGGCTGGTGAAGTGGGAGTCGACATCTACAACCTCATCAAGTACCAGCGCTCCAATCAAAACACGAATATCCACCAGCGGCCCATCGTCAAAAAAGGCGACAAATTGGCCAAAGGCGACGTAATTGCCGATGGTGCTTCCACGGACCTGGGCGAATTGGCATTGGGTCAGAACATGCTGGTGGCGTTCATGCCATGGAACGGCTACAACTTCGAAGACTCGATATTGATCAGCGAGCGCGTTGTGGCCGAGGACCGTTATACGTCTATCCATATTGAAGAGCTGGTCGTCATGGCCCGCGATACCAAGCTTGGATCAGAAGAGATCACACGCGACATTCCAAACCTGAGTGAGCAACAGCTCAATCGGCTGGATGAATCCGGCATTATTTATGTCGGAGCCGAGGTACAGCCTGGTGACACTCTGGTTGGCAAAGTCACGCCCAAAGGTGAGACAACACTGACGCCAGAGGAAAAGCTCCTGCGAGCCATCTTCGGCGAAAAGGCCAGCGACGTCAAAGATACGTCACTGCGGGTAGATCAGGGTTCGCAGGGCACCGTGATCGATGTTCAGGTGTTTACCCGGGAAGGAATCACTCGTGACCGTCGGGCCCAGCAGATCATTGACGATGAGCTCAAGCGCTTCCGCCTTGACTTGAACGATCAACTGCGCATTGTGGAAGCCGATGCCTTTGACCGTATTGAAAAACTGCTGGTCGGCAAAGCCGCAAACGGCGGTCCGAACAAGCTGCCAAAAGGAACCAAAGTCGACAAAGCCTATCTGGCTTCGGTCGAGAAGTTTCACTGGTTTGACATTCGTCCTGCCGAGGATGATGTTGCCTCCCAATTGGACAGCATCAAGAACTCCCTCGAGCAAACGCGGCACAGTTTCGATCTTGCGTTCGAAGAAAAGCGCAAGAAGCTGACCCAGGGCGACGAGTTGCCGGCAGGCGTTTTGAAGATGGTAAAGGTCTATCTCGCGGTCAAGCGCCGTCTGCAACCAGGCGACAAAATGGCTGGACGCCACGGAAACAAGGGCGTTGTGTCCAAAATCGTTCCTGTTGAAGACATGCCCTACATGGCCGACGGAACGCCCTGCGACATCGTTCTGAACCCTCTGGGGGTGCCGTCACGCATGAACGTGGGTCAAGTGCTTGAAGTGCATTTGGGTTGGGCTGCCAAGGGAATTGGCATGCGAATCGGAGAAATGCTGCAGGCAGAGGCCAAGATGGCCGAGTTGCGCAAATTCCTGGAATCGCTCTACAACGGCTCGGGCCGCAAGGAAGACCTCAGCAAGCTGAACGACAACGAGCTGCTTGAAATGGCAGCAAATCTGTCCAAGGGCGCAACATTTGCCACGCCAGTGTTTGACGGAGCGTCCGAAGAAGAAATTCGCGGCATGCTCAAGCTTGCCTACCCGCAGGACGTTGCGACTGCCAAAGGGCTCACAGCCACGCGCACGCAGGCCAACCTGTTTGATGGTCGAAGCGGTGATGCGTTTGAGCGCCCGACCACCATCGGCTACATGCACGTGCTCAAGCTCCACCATCTGGTGGACGACAAGATGCACGCGCGCTCTACCGGGCCATACAGCCTGGTGACCCAGCAACCCCTGGGTGGCAAGGCGCAGTTTGGCGGACAGCGCTTCGGAGAAATGGAGGTCTGGGCGCTGGAAGCCTACGGCGCTTCTTACACCTTGCAGGAAATGCTTACTGTCAAGTCGGACGATGTACAGGGTCGTACAAAGGTCTACGAAAACATCGTCAAAGGCGAACACGCCATTGAAGCCGGCATGCCTGAATCATTCAACGTGCTGGTCAAGGAAATTCGTTCACTCGGTATTGATATCGAGCTCGAGCGCGGTTAATCGGTTAAGGACAGAAAAGGATTTACCAAATGAAATCATTACTCGACCTGTTCAAGCAATTTACGCCAGATGAGCATTTCAATGCCATCAAGATTGGCATGGCCTCACCCGAGAAAATCCGTTCGTGGTCGTTCGGCGAAGTCAAGAAGCCAGAAACCATCAATTACCGCACTTTCAAACCGGAGCGTGACGGGCTTTTTTGCGCGAAGATTTTCGGCCCCATCAAGGACTATGAATGCCTGTGCGGCAAATACAAGCGCCTCAAGCACCGCGGTGTCATCTGTGAAAAATGCGGCGTTGAAGTCACCCAGACCAAAGTGCGCCGCGACCGTATGGGCCACATTGATCTGGCGGCACCCTGCGCGCACATCTGGTTCCTGAAATCCTTACCGAGCCGTTTGGGCTTGGTGCTGGACATGACCTTGCGTGACATTGAGCGCGTGTTGTACTTTGAAGCCTATGTCGTGACAGACCCCGGCATGACTCCGTTGAAGAAGTACAGCATCATGACGGAAGATGACTTCGATGCCAAATTCAAGGAATACGGCGACGAGTTCCAGGCCAAGATGGGTGCCGAGGGCATCAAGGACCTGTTGCAAAGTATTGACATTGACGGCTCCATCGAGAAGCTTCGCAATGACCTGACCGGGTCTGAGCTGAAGATCAAGAAGAACGCCAAGCGTCTCAAAGTTCTTGAAGCCTTCAAAAAATCAGGCATCAAGCCTGACTGGATGGTGCTTGAGGTGCTACCAGTTTTGCCGCCCGATCTGCGCCCCCTCGTTCCTCTGGATGGTGGGCGCTTTGCGACCTCCGACCTTAACGACCTATACCGCCGCGTCATCAACCGCAACAGCCGTCTGCGCCGTCTGCTGGAATTGAAAGCGCCCGAAATCATTGCCCGCAACGAAAAGCGCATGTTGCAGGAAGCGGTTGACTCGCTGCTCGACAACGGTCGCCGTGGCAAGGCCATGACAGGTGCGAACAAGCGTGCCCTGAAATCCTTGGCCGACATGATCAAGGGCAAGAGTGGCCGTTTCCGCCAGAACTTGCTGGGCAAGCGGGTTGACTACTCGGGTCGCTCGGTCATTGTGGTGGGTCCAACGCTCAAGCTGCATCAGTGCGGATTGCCAAAACTAATGGCGCTTGAGCTGTTCAAGCCTTTCATCTTCTCGCGCCTGGAAGCTATGGGCATTGCGACGACCATCAAGGCCGCCAAGAAGGAAGTTGAATCCGGCACGCCAGTGGTCTGGGACATCCTTGAGGAGGTCATCAAGGAACATCCGGTCATGCTCAACCGTGCGCCTACGCTGCACCGCCTGGGCATACAGGCCTTTGAGCCGATCCTGATTGAGGGCAAAGCAATTCAGTTGCACCCCCTGGTCTGCGCTGCGTTCAATGCCGACTTTGACGGTGACCAGATGGCTGTTCACGTGCCGTTGTCGGTGGAGGCGCAAATGGAGTGCCGCACCTTGATGCTGGCATCAAATAACGTGCTGTTTCCATCCAATGGCGAGCCGTCCATCGTGCCGTCACAGGACGTCGTGCTGGGGTTGTATTACACAACCCGAGAACGTATTAACGGCAAGGGCGAAGGTTTGATTTTTGCCGACACCGGTGAAGTACAACGCGCTTTTGACGCCAATGAAGTCGAGCTGAATTCCCGTATCAACGTGCGCCTTACCGAGTACACAAAAGACAAGGAAACTGGCGAATTTGTGCCGTCCACCAAACTGTGGGAAACCACGGCAGGGCGCGCCCTGCTGTCGGAAATTCTGCCTAAGGGATTGCCGTTCTCCAATCTCAACAAGGCATTGAAGAAAAAGGAAATTTCAAAGCTGATCAATGTGTCTTTCCGCAAGTGCGGGTTGAAAGAGACGGTGGTTTTTGCTGACAAGCTGCTGCAGGCGGGTTTCCGTCTGGCAACCAAAGCAGGTATTTCGATCTGCATTGACGACATGCTGGTGCCGCAGGAAAAGCACGGCATCATTGCGCGCGCCCAAAAAGAGGTAAAAGAAATCGAGCAGCAGTACGTCTCGGGGCTGGTGACGGCCGGTGAGCGCTACAACAAAGTGGTGGACATCTGGGGCAAGTCGGGCGACGAAGTCTCCAAAGTCATGATGGCCGGGCTGTCCAAAGAGATGGTGACCGACCGTCACGGCAAGCAGGTGCAACAGGAGTCGTTCAATTCCATCTACATGATGGCCGACTCCGGTGCCCGTGGCTCGGCGGCGCAGATTCGTCAGGTCGCCGGAATGCGCGGATTGATGGCCAAGCCTGACGGCTCCATCATTGAGACTCCCATCACGGCAAACTTCCGTGAGGGTCTGAACGTGCTGGAGTACTTCATTTCCACGCACGGTGCGCGCAAAGGTTTGGCCGATACCGCGCTCAAAACAGCCAACTCTGGTTACCTGACTCGCCGTCTCGTCGACGTGACGCAGGACCTGGTCGTGACTGAACAGGATTGCGGCACTCACCATGGTTACTTGATGCGTGCCATCGTTGAAGGTGGTGAAGTTATCGAGTCGTTGCGTGACCGTGTGCTGGGTCGTACTGCAGCCGAAGACATCCTCCACCCCGAAAGCCGTGCCGTTCTGGCGAAGGCAGGGGACATGCTGGACGAAGATGCAATCGACGAGCTTGAAGTCCAGGGCGTGGACGAAGTCAAGGTGCGTACTGCTCTGACTTGCGAGACGCGCTTCGGTATTTGCGCCAAGTGCTACGGCCGAGACCTCGGCCGAGGCGGCCTGGTCAACGGCGGCGAGGCGGTCGGTGTGATCGCGGCGCAATCTATTGGCGAGCCGGGCACCCAGCTGACCATGCGCACCTTCCACATCGGCGGTGCAGCCTCGCGTGCGGCGGTCGCATCCAGCGTGGAAGCCAAATCGAACGGCAGTATCGGCTTTAACGCCACCATGCGCTATGTGACCAACGGCAAGAAAGAGCTAGTCGTCATTGCTCGGTCTGGTGAAATCGTCATTCACGACGAGCATGGCCGCGAACGTGAGCGCCACAAGGTGCCGTATGGCGCGATTCTGTCGGTCAAGGCCGACCAGAGCGTCAAGGCCGGTGCGATTCTTGCCAATTGGGACCCGCTGACCCGCCCCATCATCACCGAGTTCGCTGGCAAGGCCCATTTCGAGAACGTCGAAGAAGGTCTGACCGTTGCGAAACAGGTCGATGATGTGACCGGTCTGTCCACCCTGGTGGTGATCGATCCAAAGCGTCGTGGTTCAGCCAAGGTGATTCGCCCGCAGGTCAAGCTGATTGACGCTTCGGGCAACGAGGTCAAGATTCCCGGGACAGACCATTCGGTGACCATTGGCTTCCAGATTGGCGCGTTGGTTCAGGTGCGCGATGGCCAGGACGTTGGTCCCGGCGAGGTACTTGCCCGTATCCCGGTGGAAGGTCAAAAGACCCGCGACATTACCGGTGGCCTGCCACGTGTGGCAGAACTGTTTGAAGCCCGCTCGCCCAAAGACAAAGGCGTGCTGGCGGAGATGACAGGTACCGTGTCGTTTGGCAAGGAAACCAAAGGCAAGATCCGCATGCAGATTACCGACCCGGAAGGTTCGGTTTGGGAAGAGCTGGTTCCCAAGGAGAAGAACATTCTGGTGCACGAAGGCCAAGTGGTTAACAAGGGTGAAAGTGTGGTGGACGGCCCGGCCGACCCGCAGGACATCCTGCGCTTGCTCGGCTCGGAGGAACTTGCGCGCTACATCGTTGATGAAGTGCAGGATGTTTACCGTCTGCAGGGCGTGAAGATCAACGACAAGCATATTGAAGTGATCGTTCGCCAGATGCTTCGCCGGGTGGTGGTCGACAACGTCGGCGACTCCAGCTACATCTCTGGCGAGCAGGTGGAACGCTCAGAAATGCTCAACAAAAACGACGCCCTGCGCGCTGAGGGCAAGATTCCGGTCACGTTTACCAACCTGCTTTTGGGTATCACCAAGGCGTCTTTGTCCACAGACAGCTTTATCAGTGCCGCTTCCTTCCAGGAAACCACGCGCGTCCTGACCGAGGCTGCCATCATGGGCAAGCGCGACGAACTGCGCGGTTTGAAAGAGAACGTCATTGTGGGCCGCCTGATTCCTGCGGGCACCGGGATGGCGTACCACGACGCACGCAAAATCCGCGAAAACATGGACGATGCGGAACGCCGCGCCATTGCCGACGCAGAGGCTGCCGAACTGGCAGGTGACGCAGTGGACGCAGACGCTGCGGAAGCCAGTGCAGGGGTTGCGAACGAATAGTCCGCACCGAGATTGCTATCTTTAAAATAGCTCCTCACGCTTTGAATACGAAAGCGTGAGGCGTTTTTTCTTCTGGATTGCCAAATTTTCGGCTTCAAACCTCTTAATATACCCAGCATGAGCATTTTGAATGCCTAGTGCCGACCCGGCACGCGACAGCATTGCGCTGTGGCAGCAGCTACAGGCAACTGCGGCAGTATTGCTGCTTGTGCGGCAAGGCACTGCCACAACGTCGGCACTGGAAAAGTTAATGCCGGTTTTGAGACCGGGTGTCCAGGCACTGACATTTCAGGTTCTTCGCTCCTTGGGGCGGGCTCAAGCCCTGCGCCAGCGCCTGGCAAGCCGCCCCCCACCGAACGAAACCGACGCTTTGCTGTGCACGGCCCTGGCCCTGGCCTGGAACGATCATTCGGCTCCCTACGACGCCTTCACTTTGGTAAATCAAACGGTAGAAGCTGCGAAGCGTGCTCCCGCCACTAAGGCGCAGGCAAACTTCATCAACGCCTGCCTGCGCCGCTTTCTGCGGGAAAAGTCGGCACTTGTCGCTGCCACTGACAACGATCCGCTGGCGCGCTGGAATCATCCAGCGTGGTGGGTTGCCCACCTCAAAAAAGACCACCCAATCCACTGGGAGAGCATTCTTACCGCCAACAATGCCCAGGCACCCATGACCTTGCGTGTGAATGCGATGAAATCCGGCCGCGACCAGTACCTGGGTCTGCTGAAGGCTGCCAACATTGAAGCAATACCATCCGGTGAATGCGGCGTAACGCTTGTCAGCGCACTGCCGGTACAGGCCATTGCTGGCTTTGCTGAGGGCGTGGTTTCTGTTCAAGACGCTGCTGCCCAGATGGCGGCACCGCTGTTGCTTCGCGGCTTAGATCTGGCGTTGCCACTGCGGGTGCTGGATGCATGCGCCGCGCCCGGCGGCAAAACCGCGCATTTGCTCGAACTGGCCCGATGTGATGTGCTTGCGTTGGACATTGACAGCCAGCGTTGCGAGCGAATTCGCGAAACGCTGCAACGACTGGGGCTTGGTGCGCAGGTGGTGGCTGGCGACGCAGCCAATCCCGCAAGTTGGTGGGACGGACGGCCGTTTGACGCCATTTTGCTGGACGCACCCTGCACGGCGTCTGGAATTGTTCGCCGCCACCCAGACGTGCCCTGGTTGCGTCGGGAAAGCGACGTTGCCCGGCTAGCCGCTGACCAGACCCGGCTGCTCCAGGCCCTTTGGCCATTGCTCAAACCCGGCGGGCGTCTGCTGTATTGCACCTGTTCGGTTTTCAAGGCCGAAGGCCTTGATCAAGTGCAAACGTTTCTTGTACACCACACCGATGCCTCCTTGCTGCCATCACCCGGTCATTTAGTGCCCCATTTCAGGGCAAACCTGGAGGGCGTCCCGGACAATTCAGAAGATGATCACGACGGCTTCTATCTTGCACTTCTGGAAAAACGCGCAGCTTGAGCTGGCCGCGCTGCTGGTCTGTGCGTGCCTGCTGAGCGCAAGTACCAAGCTGGCAATGGCGGCTGGGCCAGACGGCACTGACGCAGACGTCACGCAACTTCAGGTCGACCGTAGTCCTGACGGCGTGTTTGTATCCGCCACGGTCAGATTCGAATTGCCGGCGGTTGTGGAAGATGCACTGCTCAAGGGCATTCCGATGGTGTTCGTGGCTGAAGTTGATATTTTTCGGAACCGCTGGTACTGGTATGACAAGCGAATGGTTTCGGCGGAGCGTCATATACGATTGTCCTACCAGCCCCTGACGCGTCGCTGGCGCTTGAACGTCGCCTCCGGGCAAATCACGCCCAATAGCCTTGGACTGGCCTTGAACCAGAGTTTCGACAGCTTGCCTGAAGCGATGGCTGCGGTGCGCCGGTTGTCGCGCTGGAAAGTCGCAGAGGCGGGCGAAATCGAGTCCGATCAGCGATACAGCATTGAGTTTCGGTACCGCCTGGACGTCTCACAACTACCCCGACCGTTCCAGATTGGCGTGTTGGGTCAATCGGACTGGAGCATCTCTCTGACCGCCAACCAGCGGTTGACGCAGGAGCCTTCCAGATGACACCCCCCGAACCCGCCTTCGACAGCACCCGGCAGCCATTGAAACAAAACTCCCGGGCCTTGCATTGGACCGTTGGCGTGGGCGCGGCGGCCATGACGGGTTTGGGCCTGGTGCTGCTGTTCCTGTTGACGCAAGCCACTGACAACCGCGAAATGTACGAGCGCAATTACGCGCGTCTGTTCGTGCTCAACGTCGTGGTGGCGGGGATGCTGCTGTTAGCAATCGGCTGGATTGCGTGGCGCCTTTTGTCGCGGGTACGCCGTGGGCGTTTTGGCAGCCGTCTGCTGGTCAAAATTGCGGCCGTTTTTGCGCTCGCAGGTCTGGCCCCCGGTTTGTTGATCTATGTGGTGTCGTACCAGTTTGTGGCACGCTCGATTGAAAGCTGGTTCGACGTCAAGGTCGAAGGGGCGCTTGATGCTGGGCTTAATTTGGGCCGTGTGACGCTTGAAACCCTCTCCAACGAACTGGCCGCCAAGGCGCGCTCAGCCGCCAATCAACTTGCGGACGCGCCGGACGCAACGGCCGGCCTGCCGCTAGAGCGCGTTCGTGACCAGATCGATGCTGCCGACGTTGTTTTGTGGGGCGGTGCCGGTCAGCCAATTGGCACGGCTGGACAGTCCCGTTTTTTGCTCGCGCCCGAGCGTCCGAGCACACAGCAATTTCGCAGCGCCCGCAGCCAGAAAGGTGTCACCTGGATTGAAGGTCTGGATGAGGCCACGCCAGGATTTGCCAGCAATGCGCGCATCAAGGCACTGGTCCCGGTCAACTCCGCACGGTTTGAGTTACAGGGCGACTCACGCTTTCTGCAGGTGACGCAGATGCTGCCGTCCACGTTGGTGGCCAATGCGCTGGCAGTAACCGAGGCCAACCGCGAGTATCAGGAGAGGGCTTTGGCGCGGGACGGCCTGAAGCGCATGTACATTGGCACGCTGACCCTGAGTCTTTTTTTGGCCGTGTTTGGGGCAGTCCTTCTGGCGGTTCTGCTTGGCAACCAAATTGCTCGCCCGCTATTGTTGCTGGCCGATGGCGTCAGCCAGGTGGCAGCAGGCGACCTGACGCCCAAAGCTGCCCTTCAAGGCAAAGACGAACTGGGTGGATTGACCCGTGCTTTCGCCGACATGACACAACAGCTTTTCGACGCGCGCCAGGCGGTTGAAAGCAGCATGTCGCAGGTTGATGCAGCCCGTGCCAACTTGCAGACAATTTTGGACAACTTGACCGCCGGCGTGATGGTGCTCGACGCGAACGGCGCAATCCTGTCATCCAACCCCGGTGCCACACGTATTTTGCGGGCACCACTGGCGGCCTTTGTAGGTCGCAAATTGGCCGAGGTTGAGGGCCTTGAGGAATTCGCACAGGGGGTGCAGGCGCAGTTTGACCAGTTCCAGGGTGAACGCCAGGAGCACGGGTTGGACCACTGGCAGCAGTCGTTCGAACTGGGTGCCGCACAGACCGGGCTGGCTGGGCACCTATCGCAAAACGCCATCACCGTTGTGGCGCGGGGCGCTCAAATGCCAGGCTCAACCTGGTTGTTGGTTTTTGACGACATTTCGGAAATGGTGTCCGCGCAGCGTTCGCAGGCCTGGGGTGAAGTGGCGCGTCGCCTGGCGCATGAAATCAAGAACCCGCTCACGCCAATTCGGCTCTCAGCCGAGCGTCTTGAAATGAAACTGACGGGCCGGGTCGACGCATCAGGTCAAGCCCTTCTGACCAAATCCGTCAAGACCATTGTTGACCAGGTCGATGCCATGAAACGCCTCGTCAATGAGTTCCGTGACTTTGCGCGCCTTCCGGCTGCGGTTCTCAAGCCGGTAGATCTCAATACTCTGGTGAGCGAGGTGTTGCACCTTTACGGCCATGAAAATGCCCTGGTTCCGGTGAATCTGGAGCTCGATTCCCGAAGCCCCAAAATTCTGGGCGATGCCCAACAGTTGCGCCAGGTGGTGCACAACCTGCTGCAAAATGCGCAGGACGCCACCGAGTCTGCCACTTTGAGCGGTGCGGCAATGCACAGCGTCACAGTAAGAACCCAATGGAACGAATCCGCGCACCGGGTGCGGCTCAGCGTGCTGGACTTTGGCAATGGGTTCCCTGACAACATTTTGGCCCGCGCCTTTGAACCGTATGTCACAACCAAGGCAAAGGGAACGGGGTTGGGGCTCGCCGTGGTCAAGAAAATCGCCGACGAACATGGCACCCGCGTCGACATTGCCAACCGCCTGGTTGATGGCCATGTGCAGGGGGCTCAAGTGTCGTTATCATTCGCCATAGCGGCAAATGCGCCAACCTGAGCGCACTGACGACATATTCCCAAGGGACGGCGCTTAAATCATGGCAAACATATTGGTGGTTGATGACGAACTGGGTATCCGTGACCTGTTGTGGGAAATACTGAATGACGAAGGTCACACAGTTGAAGTCGCCGAAAATGCGGCACAGGCCCGAGCCGCACGCTTGCGTGAGCGTCCCGACCTGGTGTTGTTGGACATCTGGATGCCCGACACCGATGGCGTGACGCTACTCAAGGAATGGTCGTCAGCCGGTGTGCTCACCATGCCGGTCATCATGATGAGTGGCCACGCAACGATCGACACCGCCGTGGAGGCCACCAAAATAGGCGCGCTGGCGTTTCTGGAAAAACCCATCACGCTGCAAAAACTGCTCAAGGCAGTCGAACAGGGTCTGGCACGCGGCACCGCTCGAAAGCTCCCCCCGTCGGTCATGGCACCGCAAATGCTGCAAGCCGTCAACGTCACCACCAATGCCCCGCAGACCATGGTGGTTGAATTAACCACCGGATTGCAGTCGCAGCAAACCTTTATTCTGGACAAACCCCTGCGCGAGTCGCGCGACGAGTTCGAAAAGGCCTATTTTGAATACCATCTGGCCAAGGAAAACGGCTCCATGACCCGCGTTGCTGAAAAAACCGGTCTGGAGCGCACCCACCTCTACCGCAAACTCAAACAGCTGGGCGTTGACCTGAGCCGGGGCAAGCGCAGCGCGGCTTGAGCTGTCAGAAAAGGCATTGTCCTCCCGGTACTTCACACGGCTACGCCGTCTGGCAAAGCTTGCGTTACTGCTATAATTTGCACCCTTAGGCCCGGTAGCTCAGTCGGTAGAGCAGAGGATTGAAAATCCTTGTGTCGGTGGTTCGATTCCGCCCCAGGCCACCAGTATTCATGCGCCCCAGCTCCCTTTTCGGGTGCTGGGGCGTTTCTCCAATTCCCAACCTGAAGTTCCTCCCCCAAAACCCCGAGCTTCCCCTCTCATGAACCCGAATTTGGGTTTCTGCGTTCTGCCTACAGTTTGATCAGGCCGACCAGTTGTTGGAGAAATCCTGACGGATACGGCGGATTGGTGTCGACCGTGGTGGCTAAGGCTGCTGTAGCCATCAACGAGGCACTGCGCTTACCGGAGCTCAAGGAGACCTTTGCCAAATTCGGCATGGAGCCGCTGCAGGGGTCGTCCGAAAGCTTTGCCGCGCTGATCAAGTCCGATCTCGCCGCCTGGGGACCAGTGATCAAGGCGTCGGGCTTCACGGTCGAAGATTGAGTCCGTAAATCCGGTGACGTTGGCCGACGTGGGTGATGGGCCATCGTCCGGGCGCAATATCGAGGCTCCCGGTGCCGACGCGGCTGCCCGGCATTGGACGACGGTCATGTCCGCCGGGTTCAGCGGGTCGGCGCGGCCCTGCCGCCGCGATCATCCGCAGGCTGCCCGGTATCAGGGTGCCGCAGACCGACCACGAAGCCGAATCGGGCGCTCCCATACTGCTCGAAGTGCTCGACGCCGCGCTCGATCTCCATCACGTCACCAGGCCGGTAAAGGCGTTCCTGCTCGCCGCAGGTGATCGTCGCCTCACCCTCGAGCACCAGCAGCCGGGTATCAAACGGATGGCTGTGGGGACGAGTATCGATAGCTGGATCGAGCGACTTGGTCTTGATGTCGAGGTAGCCGTCACGGCGCAATTGCGCCTCGAATTCATGTGTATCCATATGATGTTCCCAAGCCTGGGCACGGGCCCCGCCGTACCTCGGTTGAGTCTCCTCGGGTGGTGTAGTGTTGGATGCTCACGCCGCATCGCGCGCCAATGCGCGGGCGCGAATTTCGTCGAAGTCTGCGGGCAGCGGGTGCAGGTCGAGTCGCCGCCCGGCCTTCACGATCTGGCTGGGGATGTCGTGGCCGATCAGTGCCGGCAGGCGGCTCGCGGCTGCCAGCAATAAGGGCAAGTCGATGCCGGTGTCATAGCCCATCAGCGCCAGTGCGTGCGCGATGTCTTCGGTGCAGACGTTGCCGCTGGCACCGGGCGCATAGGGGCAGCCGCCGATGCCGCCAAACGAGGCGTCGAAACGATTGGCACCCGCGTCGATGCCCGCCAGCACATTCGCCAACCCCATGCCGCGGGTGTTATGGAAGTGCAGCGTGAGCTCGGTGGCGGGCCAGCGTTGGCGGAAGGCACGCGTCAGCTCCGCCACTTGCGTGGGGAAGGCCATGCCCGTCGTGTCGCAGAGGGTCACGCCGTGCGCGCCAAGCGTCTCGATGTAGCGGGCGCACCAGCCGAGCACGGTTTGCATCGGCACGTCGCCTTCCATCGGGCAGCCGAAGGTACACGACAGCGACACGTTCACGGCAATGCCCGCACTGTGGCCGATAGCGGCGACCTCGGCCAGGCCAGCAAACGATTGCTCGCGTGTCATCCGCAAGTTGGCCAGGTTGTGACTTTCGGTGGCAGACATCACGAGGTTCATTTCGTCGGCCCGCGACTCGATGGCACGCTCGGCGCCGCGCACGTTCGGCACCAGCGCGCTGTACACCACCCCCGGCTTGCGCCGGATCTCGCGCAGCACCTGCTCGGCGTCGCGCAGGGCCGGAATCGCCTTCGGGGAAACGAAGGCCGTGACCTCGATCTTGGCCAGCCCCGCATCGGAAAGGGCATTGACGAGGGCCACCTTGTCTTCGGTCGGCACGAACGCGGCTTCTGCCTGCAACCCGTCGCGGGTGCCCACTTCCTGCAAAAAAATTCGCCGACCTTGGCCAGTCCAGACAGCGTTATTTGCGCTCATGCCACCACCTTCCTTTCGCGCAGCGCAGCGATGTCTTGCGCCGTGTAGTCGATCTCGC
>JANOMD010000200.1:0-2294 GCA_031420135.1 Rhodoferax sp.
GCCCGCAAGGCCAACGACCGGGTGGCGCAGATTGAAGCCAGCACCGGGCGCAAACCCGGCAAAAAGGAAACCCGCGACATCAAGGACGACATTCGCCTGGAACTGTTGCCCCAGGCGTTCACCAAGCAGTCCACGGTCGCGGTCTGGATTGACCCCAAGGCCAGGCGGCTGGTGATTGACGCGGCCAGTTCCGCCCGCGCCGATGAAGTGGTGACGCTGCTGGTGAAGTGCCTGGAGGGCTTTGCCGTCACGCTGGTCAACACCACCACCTCCCCGGCCGTGGCGATGGCGCGGTGGTTGACGACACAGGAGGCCCCCCGTGGTTTCAGCGTGGACCGTGAGTGCGAGCTGAAAGCGGTCGATGAAAGCAAGGCGGTGGTGCGCTATTCACGCCATCCGCTGGACATCCAGGAAGTACAGGCGCACATTGAAAGCGGCAAGCAGCCCACCCGTGTCGCAATGACCTGGAACAGCCGCGTGTCCTTTGTGTTGACGGAGGCGATGGGGGTCAAAAAAGTGGCGTTTCTGGACGTGGTGTTTGAGGGCGCCAGTGGCGGCGCCAGCGTCGGTGGCAAGGGCAAAGACGATGGCTTCGATGCCGATGTAGTGATGGCCACAGCGGAGCTGTCGCAATTGATCCCCGACCTGCTGGCGGCGCTGGATGGCGAGGTGGTGGCGGGGGGCTAACCAGCGGCTGAATCTGCACTTTGGGCGATATTTTGAGTCAAATATGGCTATAGCTCTCGTATTATATAGATAGTTTGCTATTAATATAGGATTGACTCTTTCAGAAAACCGGTTCCGCTTCGCCGCCTGAAGCCAACCCCTGCAAGCGCAGCGTCGCTTTCTCGATGATCAGGGCCAGGCTGGGGTACAACCGGTTGGATTCGGCGGTTCCCTGGCCCACCCAATTCAGGTTGAGCACATCAAACACCGCGCGCCAACCGGCGTTTTCGCCGTCGCCCTGCTGGCGCAATTGCATGGCGGGGTTGGGCAGGTAGTGGCCGTTGTAGCTGCGCACCCACAATTTGCGGGCGGGGCAGGTAGGTGCTGAGTGCTTCGGCCCGCGCCAGCAGGTGGTTGATGTAGCTGCGCTTTTTTCGCCGCGCGGCCCACAGGTGCTCGGGCAACGCGTCCAGCACCGGTTGCAGCCCATCGGCAAAAAAGCCCTGGCGGCAACGGTAATACGGCAGGCTGCGCTGCTCAGCGCGTGAGGGCTGGGTTTTGAAGCCAGCCAGCATCAGGCTCAAAACCCAATACTCGCCCTGTTGGTGCTGCAGGCGCACCAGGCGGCTGTCGGTCTGCACATCCAGCACCGGCGGGGCGATGCGCTCAAACAGCGGCGCGATGGCGCGTTTTGCAAACTCAGGCTCGACCAAGGCGCGGCCCAGCGCGTGCCACCATGGTGTGTGGCCAAACTCGTCCTGCAAGGCCGGGTTGGCACCCTGCAGCAACAGGGCATCGACTAGCGCCAGGTGGCCGGCGCGGGCGGCCAGCATCAAGGCCGTGGCACCGCTGGGGGTTTTGTGATCCACCCCAAACTGCTCGCACTGGCGCAGGATTTCCTTGAAGTTGTGCGCGGCATAGGGCTGCAAAACACGCGTGCGCAGTGCGGCCACGGCGCGCCCACAGAGTTGCTTCTGCTGATCGTAACCAGTGATGTGGTTAAGCATGCCGTGGGCATCGGTCCTGGGCTCGCCAAAGATGCCACTGGGTGCCAAACTCCTGGCCGGCTGGAACTGCGCTTGCGTGGCCAGTTGCTGCACCCAGGCATGTTGCCCATGCCACAAGGCGTAGTCCATCAGCGCCTGGCGCGGCTTGGTGGAAGTCTGGACCGGGTCCAGCGCGCGCGGCAGCAGGTCGCGCATCAAAGACTCGGTCCAGGGCATCCACGGCGCCGGCTTGACTTGCAGGAAGCTGGCCCGGATCGCCTGCGCCTGCTCATCCTTGCCCTGCAACTCCAGTTTGCGCGCCTCCTGCGCCCACTCCTCGCGCGTGGAGGCCTGCGCTGGCAGGGCGCTGCCCGTTTCTGCCAGCTTGAGCCCCAGCAGGGCGAGCAGGGGATGGCTGGTGTCCGCCTCGACCAGCACCAGGCTTTGCACCGCGCGTGTCATGGCGACATACAGCGCGTTGACGTAAAACTTGTACAGCTCCAGCGACTTGTCGCCTTTGTCGCGGGCACGGCGGTAATCCAGCCCGTCAACCGCCAAGTCCGCCTGCGTGACACCGTCGCAGACCTCGGCATAGGCACCGCGCTGGCCCGACACCAGCGCATGCAGGATCACGTGCGGATA
>JANOMD010000201.1:0-13474 GCA_031420135.1 Rhodoferax sp.
GCTGTTCCGGTATTTCGACGCCGCCAAGCCAGGGCCGGTGGGCTGGGCCGACCGGCTGTTTCATGGCGTCACGCCCGACGCCGACCCCCGCGCCTGGTCCAAGGCCGGTTTTGGCATCATGCTGGACGACCTGGTCGCGGCCGGTTGTAGCTTGCTGGTAATCGCTGTATGGAGGTTTTTTTGAGCCCTTTGAACGACGCAGATTCAGCCGCCAAATCCGTGGCCAGGCTGGCCGAGTTGCTGCCAAAACGCAATTGGCTGCTGGCCACCGCCGAGAGCTGCACCGGCGGCATGATTGCTGCGGCCTGCACCGACCTGGCTGGTTCAAGCCAATGGTTTGAGCGCGGTTTAGTAACCTATTCAAACCACGCCAAACACGAGCTTTTAGGGATCAGCGGTGCGCTGCTGGCTGAGCATGGCGCTGTCAGCGAAGCGGTGGTCCGCGCGATGGCAGAAGGTGCGCTGACGCATTCGCGCGCGCAAATCGCCGTTGCAGTGACCGGGGTGGCGGGACCTGCGGGCGGCAGCGCCAGCAAGCCGGTCGGAACCGTCTGGTTTGGTTTTGCCACACCGGCTGGCGTCTGCACCGAAATGCGCCGGTTTGACGGTGACCGCGCCGCAGTGCGCGAAGCCACGGTGCAGCACGCCCTGCAAAAACTGGTGGCGCTGCTGTCGGGCTAATCTTTCGGGCCTTGCGCGGAATCACGCATAGGTGATCCAACTGGCGTGATCGGCATGGTCCAGGTGCGGCAAGGTGTTGTACGTCACCAGCATGTGGCGTTTGGGTGTGAACGCAAATTCGGTGATTGACGCGTTGCGGATGCGCAGGTTCATCTCAATCGTGGTCTCGGGGCTGGTGCCCAGCACATGGCCCACCGCCGTCGAGATCGGTCCGCCGCTGGAGACCAGCAGCACATCGCCATCGTGATTGGCTCGCACGTAGTCCAGCGCACTGGTCACGCCCTTTTGAAAGTCCACGTAACTTGGCATGCCTTTGGGGCTGACCACGCCATTCATCCATTGCGTCAACCCATCGCGCAGCAGGCGAAAGTGATGCCGGTACAGCTCTGGCGTATCGGGTTTTTGCAGTGGCTCGGGGTGGATCGCGGCAATCACCGCAGCGCTGTCGTATTCATTGAGGCCGGGCCACTGAATGAGTGTGGCCCCCACGCTTGCCACTGCGTGTGCTGCGCTGCCCCCCGAGGGGGCGAATTTCCCTCGGGGCGGCCCGTCGGGAAATTGTGCCCCCACGCTTGCCACTGCGTGTGCTGCGCTGCCCCCCGTCATGCCCTCAAGAATGCCGTCGAGCGTCTGGGTTTGGCGCTTGAGCGTGCCCACCAGCACGGCATCAAACGTCTGGCCCTTGCTGCGCCAGTACTCGCCCAGGCGCAGGCTTTGCCGGCGGCCAATGTCGCTCAGGGTGTCGTAATCCGCTGCCCCGAAAGAGGCTTGACCGTGCCGTACCAAGTAAAGTTTTCCCATGCAGTGAATTTAAGCCAGTCGGCCGCTTTGCCTTTGTCACCCGAGTGACCGGCGTGGTCAATTGGGCTACAAATCTTGTAGCAGTTTGTCAAAACTTTCAAGAAACTCACGCCGCCAGGCGCGCCGCGTACTGTCGTCCAGCCAGGCCGCCGTCAGACCGTGCGGCGACATCCTGATCCGTGTTTTTTGCGGCTGGCAATTGCCTTCCCAATCCTTGATGGAGCGCCTGCAAACGCACCGTCAGTTACAAAACGGACACCGCGACGCTGCCAATTTTGTTTACCGTCGGTCCGGTCAAGCGTTGGGGATGTATTGACCGATTAAAACCAAAAGTAACCCCAAAAGGAAAATCATGACTGGAATCGCTGGAAACGCTGGAAACATCATCAGGACCACATCTCGCACCAAGCCGCTTTGGCTGGCCGTGGGCGTGCTGGGGGCCGCTGTCATTGCGATGGCTGGCACGCTGGTTTATAGGGAGACCCGTCCAATTGAAGCCCGCGCCGTGCCGGCCATGGCAGGCGCGATTGAACCTAAGAACCTGGCCGACTTGGGGAGCGTGCCCGCTGGTGGCAAAGGGGTGCAGGCTGGCGCGGCGCAGGATGAAATTGAAAAACCCTCGGTTGCCACGGCCAAAAAGGCACCACCGCCTGCCAGAGTGGCGGTGGCAAAGGCCGACAAACGGGGGGCGCCTGTCAGCACCCCTTCACCGGCTGCCGGTACGCAGGCCGGTTCATCGACACCCGTCGCCGCTGCGCAAAGCGCCATCGGGGCGAGTCCGGCGGTGGCGCAGCCGCCGCTGGCCAAGCCCATTTGCACGCAGTGTGGAACGGTCGAGTCGGCAACCACGGTGATGCGCGCTGCCCCTACCAGCGGCGTGGGCGTGGTAGCCGGTGGTGTGTTGGGGGCCGTTTTGGGCAACCAGGTGGGTGGCGGCAGTGGCAAGGCCGCCGCCACGATCTTGGGTGCGGTCGGCGGTGGCTGGGCCGGCAACGAGATCGAAAAGCAGGTGAAAAAGGAAACGGTGTACGAAGTCAGGGTTCGCATGGAAGATGCCAGCACGCGGACCTTTGAGCTGGCGACACCAGTGAGTGCGGGTGCCAAGGTAACGGTCGAAGGCAAGTCTCTGCGTCTTGCCGATGGCAGCCTGGCCAGTCCGATTGCGTTGCGTACGCAAGCGCAAACCGAGCCGCGCAGCAGCCCGGGTCCCCATCAGGCGGGTGGTTGATGGGTGCAAAGGCTGGCCCCTGCGTCGCTGGGCCAGCCCACGCGCCATCGCGAGTAGAAACCCGCTTAAGTTGTAACAAAGCTATGTGCGACAAGGCACAGACGCAGTGCTGGCGACCTCGAAGTCATCAGCAAGTGCACAAGACCGCCCGATCCGATGAATTCGCAGCATTGAAGGACGACGGCACCTTGTTACAGCTCCTCACCAAGTTTGACGGCTCGGCTTGCATAGCAATGGTTCAATCGCCCAAAAGGTCTTGATGCTGTATTGACTTCGAAGTCGTGATGGTGTCAGTGCACCGTTGAAGTTCATTGTTGAGCCCCTCATTCACTATCAAAATCATGAGTTGGAAAACATCAAAATTCGCAAGCAGCCTGATCAGCCTGTTCATCGACGCCGCGCCGGACACGGTTGAAGATGGTCGTATTGAAACGGTTCGGGATGCCATGCTGGCTGCCATTGACGACCTGAGCCAGAACCCGGAACTTGACACCGTCACACGGCGGCTTCGCTGGGCACCGCATGCGCAATCGCTGTGGCACCTGCGCATCGACGTGATGACGTTGCTGTCGGACCAACTGGGCGAATCAGAGGCCCGTCGCCGCCTGCGCGACATCACACAACTGTTTCGCGGCCTGGTGCCGCCCGCCCAGATTTCACGCCCGAGCCGCTTGAATCGGCACTAAAATTAACTCATAAGTTCATTTTTAGGGTTTTCAACACCCGATTTTGCCAAACTATCGGCAAAATATGGCTCTAGCTCCCGTGTTTATTAAAAAATTTGCTATTTAATACATAGCAAATTGCCCGCGACGCAACTTTCGTGCTCTACGCGCTGCTGCGCCCGGTGCGGCGGTACTGCATGGCTTCGGCAATATGCACCACCTGGGTGTACTGCGCGCCCGCCAGGTCCGCAATCGTTCGGGCGACTTTCAGGGCGCGGTGGGTGCTGCGGGCCGACCAGCCCAGGCGCGCTGAAGCAATGTTCAAAAACTTCAAGGCAGCCGCATCGAGGCGCAGGAAGTCGTCAATTTCCTTGCCTTGCAGGGCCTGGTTCGATTTGCCCTGGCGCTGAAAAGCCCGGTCGCGGGCCTCTACGCAACGATCACGAATGCTTTGTGTGGATTCGCCCGGGCCAGACTGCATCAGTTCAGTCGATGGCATGGCCGGTACCTCAACGTGCAGGTCAATCCGATCTATCAGCGGACCGCTTAACCTGCCTTGGTAACGCCCAACCTGATCCGGCGTGCAACGGCAGGCTCTCTGGGTGGAGCCCAAATAGCCGCAAGGACAGGGGTTCATCGCGCCAATCATCTGGAAGCGGGCCGGAAATTCCGAGCGGCGGGCGGCACGGGAGATGGTGATGGTGCCGGTTTCCAGCGGTTCACGCAGCGCCTCCAGGGCGGCACGAGGGAACTCGGGCATTTCGTCAAGGAAAAGGACTCCGTTGTGGGCCAATGAGATTTCGCCGGGACGCGGCGGCGAACCACCCCCCACCAGGGCGACGGCACTGGCCGTGTGATGCGGGCTGCAGGTTGGGCGCTGCGCCCATCGCTCCAACTGAAAGCGGCCACTCACTGACGCCACTGCTGCGCTTTCCAGCGCTTCTAGCGTGGTCATTGGCGGCAACAATCCGGCAAAGCGCTGCGCCAGCATGGATTTTCCCGAGCCGGGCGGTCCCGTCAAAAGCAGACTGTGGCCGCCGGCAGCGGCAATTTCCAGCGCGCGCTTGGCACCCGATTGACCTTTTACATCGGCCATGTCGGCATAGTGGGCCACAGTTGACTGAGGTGCTGTGTGCGCCCGAGACCAGCCGGGCGTCGGCTGTGGCTCAGCGGCCCCGTCAACGCAAGGCAAAAAGTGGCTGACCACGTCAAGCAAATGGCGGGCGCGGTAGACGTGGGCTTCGGGTACCAATGCCGCCTCTTCGGCACTCCCCGCAGGCAAAACCAGTTTGGTGACGACCTTGTTATCGTGCAAAGCCAGACTCATGGCCAAGGCGCCTCTGACGGGGCGAAGTTCTCCGGATAGCGACAGTTCCCCCGCAAATTCGTGGCCTGCGAAGCGCGCACCATCCACTTGCCCGCTGGCCGCCAAAATTCCCATGGCGATGGGCAAGTCGAACCGGCCAGAGTCCTTTGGCAAATCAGCTGGGGCCAAATTCACAATGATGCGCTTGTTGTGGGGAAACTCAAGCCCGCTGTTTTGAATCGCCGAGCGCACCCGCTCCCGCGCTTCCTTGACCTCTATGTCGGCTAGCCCGACCAGCGTGAAGCTGGGCAAGCCGTTGGCCAAATGCACCTCAACAGTGACTTCAGCGGCATTCAAGCCCAACAATGCACGACTCTGAACCAAACACAAGCTCACGGGGATTCCTCTCTAATTTGGTGCGTTTTTGGACCATGAGATGCAATTTGCCGCACCAAATACGTGCATACTGTTTTTTTATACAGACAGTATAACGCGACGCATTCGGGTGGGTTGACAGAGTTTCGCACCCTATTGCGAAATCAGACTGGCATGGTCTGTGCGTAATCGATTCTTTCTTCAACACTCCCGGAGCTTCACCATGCCCTTGAAATTAAAAACCACAGCGCAAATTACCCTGGCGCTGGCCACCCTTCTGACTGGCACCGCCGCATTGGCTCAGGCCAAAGCGCCCGAGCCTGACTACACCCTGGGTTACAACATGGGTGTTGTGAGCGACTATCGATTTCGCGGCTTGACACAGACCAACTTCGGCGGTGCACTGCAAGGCGGCGTTGATTTTTCGCACAAGCGCGGTTTCTACGCGGGTGTCTGGGCCTCCAACGTCAGTTGGGTCAAGCAGTTCAACGGCGCCACCAATGGCGACTGGGAGGTGGATCTGTATGGCGGCTTCAAAGGCGAAATCACCAGCGGCCTGGGTTTTGACGTGGGCCTGATCGGCTACCTCTACCCTGGCAACAACTCCGGCGCGGCTGGCACCCCCGGCGCTGGCGGCGTGACCGATGCCAACACCACCGAAATCTACGCTGCACTGACCTACCGCGTGGTGTCCCTGAAATACAGCCACAGCACGGGCAATTTCCTGGGCTTCCTGAACAGCAGCGGCAGCAGCTACCTGGACCTTGGCGCCAATTTTGACCTGGGCAGCGGCTTCACACTGTCCCCCCACCTGGGCCGTCAGGTGGTCAAAGGCCAGCCGGGCAATCTGGGCGATTACACCGACTACGCGTTAACGCTCGCCAAAGACTTTGGCGGTGGCTTGTCCGCCAGCCTGGCGGCCTATGGCACGAACGCGAATGAGGTGTTTTACGCCAATACCAACGGCAACACCAATTTCCTGGGTAAGAGCGGTGTGGCTGTGGGCGTCAAGTACAGCTTCTGATTTGCTAAAAAATTTTGAGGAGAACCTATGAAACTCGTAACGGCCATCATCAAACCGTTCAAGCTGGACGAAGTGCGCGAGGCGCTCTCCGCCATCGGCGTGCAAGGCATCACCGTGACCGAAGTCAAAGGCTTTGGTCGCCAGAAAGGCCACACCGAACTCTACCGGGGCGCCGAATATGTGGTTGACTTCCTGCCCAAAGTCAAGATCGAGGCGGCCATCTCCGATGAGCTGGTGGATCGCGCCATAGAAGCCATCGAGGCCGCTGCCCGCACCGGCAAGATTGGTGACGGCAAGGTCTTTGTCTACAACCTGGAGCAGGTTGTGCGAATTCGCACCGGCGAGACCGGCAAAGAAGCGCTCTGACCGCCCGGCACACATTTGAAACGACCATCACCATGAAAAAACTATTTTTAGCTGTTGCGCTCGGGCTGACCCTTTTGGGATCGGGCTCCATGGCGCTCGCCCAAACCGCGCCCGCCGCTGATGCAGCCGCATCGGCTCCTGTAGCGGCTGCGCCACCAGCCGATGCCAAAGCCGCCAGCCCCGCCGCGGGCACTGTAGCGATTGCCGCGCCAGCCGCTGCCACCGCACCCGCTGCGGCTGCGCCGGTGCCCAACAAAGGCGACGTGGCCTGGATGATCGTGGCCACGGCCTTTGTCATCATGATGTCGATCCCCGGCCTGGCGCTGTTCTATGGCGGCCTGGTACGCAGCAAAAACATGCTGTCGGTCCTGATGCAGATCTTCGTCACCTTCTCGATGATCGTGGTGCTGTGGTGCATTTATGGCTACAGCCTGGCGTTTACCGAGGGCAACCAGTTCATTGGCGGCTTCGACCGCCTGTTCATGAAAGGGCTGTTCGACCCCATGAAAGGCGAGTTCGCCATGGCGGCCACCTTCAGCAAGGGCGTCGTCATTCCCGAACTGCTGTTCATGGCGTTCCAGGCAACCTTCGCGGCCATCACCTGCTGCCTGATCGTCGGCGCGTTCGCCGAGCGCATCAAGTTCTCGGCCATGTTGCTGTTCATGGTGTTGTGGTTCACCTTCAGCTACACGCCGATCGCCCACATGGTGTGGTACTGGATGGGCCCGGACGCTTACGCCTCCAAGGAAGTGGTGGACGCGATGAACGCCAAAGCCGGCTTGATCTGGCAATGGGGCGCGCTGGACTTCGCTGGCGGCACCGTGGTGCACATCAACGCGGCGGTGGCCGGCCTGGTCGGCGCCTACGTGATTGGCAAACGCACCGGTTATGGCAAGGAAGCCATGGCCCCGCACAGCTTGACCTTGACCATGGTCGGCGCCGCCATGCTGTGGGTCGGCTGGTTCGGCTTCAACGCGGGCTCTGCACTGGAAGCCAACGGCACCGCCGTGCTGGCCTTCATGAACACCTTCTCTGCCACCGCAGCGGCCGTTTTGGCCTGGTGTGTGGGCGAGGCGTTGATGCGCGGCAAAGCCTCCATGCTGGGTGCGGCTTCCGGCGCGGTAGCCGGTTTGGTGGCGATCACCCCGGCCTGCGGCAACGTGGGGCTGATGGGCGCCATCGTGATCGGCTTCGTGGCTGGTTTTGCCTGCCTGTGGGGTGTCAACGGCCTGAAGAAGATGTTGGGCGCTGACGACTCGCTGGACGTGTTTGGCGTGCACGGCGTGGGTGGCATCGTCGGTGCGCTGTTGACTGGCGTGTTCAACAATCAGGCCCTGGGTGGCCCTGGGGTGGTGGGCGACTGGGTCACCGTCGCGGTGTCGTCGGTATCCATCGGAAGCCAGGTCTGGATCCAGTTCAAGGCCGTGCTGCTGACCATCGTCTGGTCCGGTGTGGTGTCGCTGGCGGCCTACAAGATTGTTGACGTGGTGGTTGGTTTGCGGGTCTCTGAAGAAGACGAGCGCGAAGGCCTGGACATCACCTCACATGGCGAAACCGCTTACAACCGCTGATCTGGAACGTATCTCCTCCAAGGTAACTCAAGCGGCGGCTGGTTCCTGAAGCAGGCCGCAAGTTGACTTGTTCATCCCGCAAAAGCTCCGGTTTTTGCGGGATTTTTTATGGGACGCAACCGGCGCGAATGATGGCTTCAGGGCGCAGTGCACAATGCGCACTGAAAGTAAAAAGATGCCAACATCGCTTGCCCTCGTCGCCCGCCAGTTCCGTTGCAACATCGTGCCCGGCGACCGGCTGCATACCCGCATCACCAGCCACCTTGAGCGCCTGGTGGTGTTCACCAACCCCGCGCAAGACTGCATTGCCATCGAGCCGGTCAGCCACGTCAACAACGCCATCAGCCTAATGGCGCGGGGCGTTGCCGACGCCGACGCCTTGGGACTGCGCGTGCTGCAGCCGGGCGAATCGATGTCGTGCGAGATGTCGATTCAGGTGGAGGCGACCCAATGACAGCTTGGCAAACCGTCACCACCGTGGCCAATGAACTGGGCGAATCCCCGTTTTGGCACCCGCATGAACAAATGCTTTACTGGGTTGACATTCCTGCCAAGAAGATCCTGCGCGCCAATGTCACCATGGGCTCGGTCCAGACCTGGCCGATGCCGTGCGAGCCAGGTTGCATCGCGCCAGCCGCCAGTGGCGGCCTGGTGATTGCACTGCGCGATGGCATCTACCGGGCGCACGAATGGAATGGCGCATTGCATCGCATCGCGCCCGCGCCCTATGACACCTCCCGCCTGCGCTTTAACGACGGCAAGGCTGACCCCAAAGGCCGTTTCTGGGCGGGCAGCTATTGTGAGCAACGCGGTGACCCGACCGCAGCACTCTACGCAATGCACACGCATGCAGGGCAATCCAATACCTTGGTGTGCATGGTGGACCGCGCCACGGTTGCCAACGGGCTGGCCTGGTCTCCCGATGCGAAGACGCTGTATTGGGCGGACACTGCACAGGCTGTGATCTGGGCGTGGGATTGGCAAGCCGACAGCAACACCCTGTGCAATCGGCGCATATTCCACCAGTTTCCGGCCAAGCCTGACGGTTGGGCCTACGGCCAGCCAGACCACGACGCCTATTGGGGCCGCCCGGACGGTGCAGCGGTGGACGTGGACGGCAACTATTACGTCGCGATGTACGAGGGCGGATGCGTGATCAAGCTGTCGCCCGTCGGTCAAGTTCTTGCCAGAATTCCCGCGCCAGCGGTGTGCGTCACGATGCCGTGTTTCGGCGGCGACGATTTAAAAACGCTCTACATCACGACCGCGCGCAAGGGCCGCACAGCGCAGGAGTTGGCTGACAGACCCCAATCAGGCTGTGTTTTTTCGATGCGGGTGGATGTGCCGGGCCTGCCAGTGAACTTTTTTCGGGATTGAACCTTTGTGACCCAGTTGCCCCTCGACCCAGCCGCTCAACACCTCACCGACCAGGTGCGCGCCGCCGCGGCCAGCCAATCACCCTTGCGAATTCGCGGCGGAGGCAGCAAGGACTTTTATGGCGAGACGCCGCAAGGTCAGTTGCTGGATACCAGAACGCTGGCCGGCATCACCAGTTACGAGCCAAGCGAGTTGGTGGTCACAGTGCGCGGCGGAACCCCGCTGGCCGAGCTGGAGGCCGCACTTGCCGAAAAAGGCCAATGTTTACCCTTTGAGCCACCGCATTTCCAGATCAGCGCGCCAGGCGACACGGCAACCGTCGGTGGCATGGTGGCCACGGGCTTGAACGGCCCGGCCCGCGCCAGTGTCGGCGCTGTACGCGACTACATGCTGGGCGTGCAGATACTCAATGGACGCGGCGAGTTGCTGACCTTTGGCGGCCAGGTGATGAAAAACGTGGCGGGTTACGACGTGTCGCGTTTGATGGCAGGCAGTGGCGGTGCACTGGGCGTGATTACCGAAGTCTCCCTCAAAGTGCTGCCCGTCGCGCCTGCCGAAGCCACGCTGGTGTTTGAGCTGCCTCAGGCGACCGCCCTTGCCCAATTGCACCGCTGGGGTGCCAAGCCGCTGCCGCTGAATGCAAGTTGCTGGGTACGGGACGATTCCGACCCCGTCATGGGTGCGCGCGAGTTGCTGTTTGTCCGCCTGCGCGGTGCGGTTGCAGCGGTTGACGCGGCCTGCCAGACGATGACGCAGGACCAGCCCGGCCAGCGCATCGACAATGCACGGGCCACGCCCGACTGGCAGGCCTGCCGCGACTTGCGCTTGCCATTTTTTGCCGTACCGCGCGCGCCGGGTGCTGCACTTTGGCGTTTGAGCGTTGCGCAAACCGCAGCGGTGCTGGATTTGCCATGGCCGCAGTTGCTGGAGTGGCATGGGGGTCTGCGCTGGCTGTGGGCACCGGTTGATGCGGCGGCCGGTATTCGCGAAGCTGCGCAGGCCGCAGGCGGCCACGCCACGTTGTTCAGGTTGGGCAACGTCGCATCGAATGGCGCTGACCATTCGGTGGCCCGATTCACGCCATTGACGACGCCGCTGGACGCAATCCACCAGCGCCTCAAGGCCGAGTTTGATCCAGCGAACATCTTTAACCGCGCCCGCGCAATAGCCCAAGCCCAGTGAACCATGCAAACCAACCTTGCGCCCGAATACAAAAACACCGCTGACGGCAAGGCGGCCGAAGCCATTTTGCGCAAATGTGTGCATTGCGGGTTTTGCACGGCGACCTGCCCCACCTATCAACTCTTGGGCGATGAACTGGACGGACCGCGCGGGCGCATCTATCTGATGAAGCAGGTGCTCGAAGGCGTTGCGCCCACCCGCAAAACCCAGTTGCACCTGGACCGTTGCCTGACCTGCCGCAACTGCGAAACCACCTGCCCCAGCGGGGTGGACTATGGGCACCTGGTGGACATTGGCCGCAAGCTGGTGGATGCCAAGGTGCCACGGCCGGCCGCAGAGCAGGCGCTGCGCTGGGCTTTGAAAGAGGGCTTGCCTTCGCCGCTGTTTGGCCCGGCCATGAAGCTCGGCCAACTGGTGCGCGGCCTGCTGCCCGCGACGCTGAAAAACAAAGTGCCGCCCCGGCAGGACACGGGTGCCTGGCCGTCGCGCCAGCATGCGCGCAAAGTGCTGCTGCTCAAAGGCTGCGTGCAGCCGTCCATGATGCCCAATATCGACAGCGCAACCGCCCGCGTGCTGGACGCGATTGGCGTTCAAAGCGTGGTCGCTGGCAAAGCCGGCTGTTGTGGCGCCGTCAAATTTCACTTGAACGACCAGGAAGGCGGCAAGGCCCAGATGCGCGCCAATATCGACGCCTGGTGGCCGCACCTTGAGGGGCCAAACGCGGTGGAAGCCATCCTCATGAACGCCTCTGGCTGCGGCGTGACCGTCAAGGAATACGGCCATACCCTGCAGGACGACGCCCCCTACGCGGCCAAGGCAAGGCGCATCAGCGAGCTGACCCGCGACCTGAGCGAATGGCTGCCCGAGCTGGCTGAAAAACTGAGCGGCAAAGTCAATCCGCAAGCCGCCCAAGCGTGTGGCCAAGTCGCGTTTCACCCGCCGTGCACGCTGCAGCATGGCCAGCAATTGCGGGGCGGTGTCGAGACGCACCTGAGCGCGCTGGGCTTCAATGTCAAAGTCGCCACCAATGAGTCGCACCTGTGTTGCGGCTCGGCCGGCACCTACTCCGTTTTACAGGCCGATCTGGCCTATCAATTGCGCGACCGCAAGTTGGGTCACCTGAGCGAGATGCAGCCCACAGTGATAGTCAGCGCCAACATTGGCTGCATCACACATCTGCAAAGCGGTACCGCCACGCCGGTCAAGCATTGGGTGGAAATCCTGGATAGTTTGATATCGCCGACGATATGAAATTCTTTGAAAATTGACGAAATTTCAGTTTTTCTGTCGATTTTCGCATCAAAAGTTGCTCTAGCTCTCGTGTTTATTAAATAGTTTGCTATTGTTTTATAGTTCCGACTGATTTTAGTTTCACTTCGACACGGCATCAATAATCCATGGCCAATGGGTATTTCCAATAGCAGCCTGCCGGACTGATGGAACGTCGGCTGCGTAGGGAGCACTCAAAGCAGCATCAAATTAACGCTGCCCGCGCCAATCACCGTGCTCAACGCCACACGGTGGTCCAGGGTGACGAGGCATCCTTTGTTGGCCAGGGCAAGGGCCAGCAGGTAAACATCGGTGATCTGGTTGTGCCCCAGGACACCCGACCAGTTGACTTTGGTTCCAGTGCGAAGCGACAGACTATCCGGCCAGAACTCGTGGTCCAGGGCGGCGCAGATTTGTTGCAGTTTTTGTTGCACCGGCTCAAACCCGGCAGGTCCGTGTTTGCTGTAACCGGGCAGGTTGAGGGTGCGGATGACGCCGTTCTCTGTCAACGGGCAGGTCGCAATTTTCAGCTTGCGGCGCTCCACAAATGCCAATGCCTGGGCGTGGTGCACATGCTCTTCATCGAGCAGCGCAATCCACACGTTCACATCAAGCAAATGCCGCAAAGCCAAATGCCTTCCTGGTCCATCAGGTCGCGGACGTGCTCTGTGGTGATGATCTCATCGCGCGCAGGCAGCAACGCAAATTTGCCTTTGGGCGCAGCCGATAACGTAACGTGAGGGCGTGCCCGATTCAAGAGGAGCCTTAGGACCTGCAGAAGATGAACATTCAGCGCACCGAAAACAGCACCTGCTCGTAGCGTCCCGCCGCGTCAAGGGCCGTCAGCGCGTGCTGGCCTGCGCCGCTCAGGGTCAGGCGCAGGGTCAGGCTCAGGGTCATGCGCACCGCTGGGCTGGAATACTCGACGCGCCGAGCGTTGGGCGCGAGCGTCTGCGTGGTGCCCACCAGGCGTCCATCGAGCAGCCAATGCACCGGCTCGGTCGTGCCCAGCGCCTGCAATTGCACGCCGACGCTGCTGCGCCCCGGCACGGCGTGCAGCACGCTGCCGGGCTCCAGACCGGTGATGCGCAGGCTGCGGCTGGGTGCCTGACGTGCGCAGGGCGGCCCGCTTGGCAGCCGTTCAACCTCGCTGCGCTGGGCCGTCTCGATCCACGGTTGCAGCAAGGTCGGCCAGCGCGCATAGGTGATGGCTTGCGGCGGTGCAGCACCGCTTGGCAGGCAGCCCGGGCGCAGCCGCTGGCCACTGCGCTGGTCGACCCAGGCCGTGGCTAACAAACTGGCGCTGTGCAGCCGATCAGGCAGCGTTGGCGGCGCGGCGCCGTCAAGCGTCCAGGCGCTGCGGCGCTCGCGGCAATGGGCCGCTTCGGTGTTGCTGGCGGCCAGACCCAGCGGCCAGCAAATCGCTTGCGCGCTGACACCGGCCGGGATCGGGCGTGCCACGGCGTTGCCGTGGTCAAGCGCGGCCAACAGATCTTTGACCAGCGGGGCGGCGGTGTTGGCGCCGAAGTGGCCGGGATTGGGCGTGCCGTCGGGCCGACCGACCCAGACACCCAGGGTGTAGCGGTCGGTCACGCCAACCGCCCAGGCATCGCGAAAGCCGAAGCTGGT
>JANOMD010000202.1:0-5775 GCA_031420135.1 Rhodoferax sp.
TGCTGGTAGTCGCGCAATAGCGGCCAACTGACGCCATCGGCACACAGTCGGGGCTCAAAAACGACCAGCAGAACGGCAGCGATCAGGCCAATCAGCACCGGTGGTGCGATCCACCGCCATTTCAAGCCGGCAAAAAAAATCACTGCCAAGCCCGCCACCATCACCAGAATGGCAGTTCCCAAATCCGGTTGGCGTACGATCAGGCCAACAGGAACAGCAAGCAGCAGCACGGCAACGCCAAAGTCAAACGGCCGCAATTGCCCCTCACGTTTTTGAAACCACCACGCCAGCATCAGCGGCATCGCAATTTTGAGAATCTCACTGGGCTGAATGACAATGCCAACGTTGATCCAGCGCTGGGCACCTTTTTTGGTAACGCCAATAATTGCCACTGCGACCAGCAGTGCCACGCCAAAAAGATACAAAGGTACGGCCAGGCGCATCAACCGCTGCGGTGGAATCTGCGCCACAAAAAAGAGGCAAGCACCGGCAATCAACATGTTGCGGCCGTGGTTTTCAAACTGGCTGCCATGGTCGTGGCCACTGGAATACATCGTCAGCAATCCCGCAGCCGAGAGCACCAGAACGGCAAACAGCAAAAGGGCATCAAAGCCCTGAAACCGGCGAATGATTCGCGACAGCACCGAGCGTCTTTCAAAATGGACGGTCATGGCTGGATTATCCTGCGTCCGGGACTACTTTCTGCATGACCTGAAACAGTATCGACAGTATCTACAGGATTGGACTCACCAATGTCAACACAACACGCCGGCATTCCGTTCGCGCTGGGCGAAACCACACACCTGCTTTACCTGCACGGTTTTCGCTCATCTCCCCAATCCACCAAGGCGCAACAAATGGCCGCACGGATCGCTGTTGACTTTCCGACAGTGACCTGGTGGTGCCCGCAGTTGCCGCCCTCGCCGCGCGAGGCCGCTGATTTGATAGGCCAAGGCACTTTGCTTTGGCCCCGGGAGTCTATGGCCGTGATCGGTTCATCACTGGGTGGGTTTTACGCCACCTGGTTCGCTGAACAATGGGGTTGCAAGGCGGTGATGTTGAACCCAGCGGTGCATGCGCCACGGGACCTGGCGAAATACATCGGCGAACACACCAGTTGGCACAATCCGGCAGAAAAATTTGTGTTCAAGGCGCTCTATGTCGATGAGCTGCGCGCCCTTGAATGCGTGGGGCTGGTGCGGCCCGAAAACTACCTTGCCATCATTGCCAAGGGCGATGAAGTTCTTGATTGGCGCGAGATGTCAGCGCGCTATGCGGGCGCACGCATCAGGCTACTTGAGGGGGGTGACCATGCATTGAGCGATTTTGAAGACCACCTGGAAGATATTCTCAGTTTCCTGAAAATATCTTCGCCCGCCATTTGAAGGGTGGGGCGAAATTAACGCCCAAGTTCTTTCAAGTAGAGCGCACGCGCTGCGACAGCAGTGTCTGGAAAGTCAGAGAACAGCCCGTCAATCCCAGCCCGGAAAAACTGCAGGTACTCGGCAGCGGGCGTTTTGTAGTCAAACGTCAAGCGACCAGGTTCATTGCGAAAGGTCCAGGTGTGAACGAAGAGGCCCACTCTGTGCGCGTCATCAATCAGGGAGGTAGCCGGTTGCGCAATCGTGTCTGAGTAATTGACAACGCCATCGCCATTGAGGTCAATCATCTTGCCCGCCGCGTCAAACACGCCTTTGACTGGCACGATGTAGGGCTTCCATGGGGCCACGCCATCTGCGTACTTTTTGATTTCTGCGAGTCCTGCAGGCGTGACCATGGAACCAAACAAATCGGTCCGGCCCGCGCGGGTCCAGTCATAGGGGCGGTCAAACGGCGCGGCGAACGTCACCTTGCCGGTCTTGAAATCGTAGTCATCGGCATCCACCAGCTGGACGATGCGAACCTGGGTTCTGGCGCGCAGATACTGCAGGTTGGAGACTTCAAACGACTGAATAATGACCGGGGATCCCTTTTGGGTGTAGCCGTATTCATTCAGGATGGCCAGCAAGCGGTCTTCCAGCCTGAGGTTGGCGTCCACGTGGTAGGTGGGGTGCTTGGTCTCGGGGTAGACACCAATGACACGGCCCACTCTAGTGCCCTCCGACCTGGCAACGTCCAGAACTTCACGAAGGGTCGGGATTTGGAATCTGCCATTGAATGACTGGTCCCGGCTAGCCACGGCTTGTTTTGCCCGCAGGGTCTTGATTTCCGCCAGCGTGAAGTCAGTGGCAAACCACCCGGTCTCCGAAGCGCCGTCTACCAACCTTGTGACTTTTCGGGCCGCGAACTCAGGACGATCCGCCACATCCGTCGTCGCCGTGATGTTGGGCTCGTGCCGCGCGATCAGCTCACCATCCCTGGTGGCGACCAGATCGGGCTCGATGAAATCAGCGCCCATCTGGATGGCAAGCTTGTAACTTTCAATCGTATGCTCGGGCAAATAGCCCGCTGCTCCTCGGTGGCCCGTCACCAATGGCTGCGCGCCATTGAGGGTCAAAAATGGCGCGGGGCCGCTGGTGCCGCCGCAGGCTACCAAAGCGGCCACGCTGGCACAGGTGATTGCCATCGCCAGACGTTTGGGGGTAAAAAAGGCCATGGGAAATCGGTTCATTTGAGTTCTCCTGTTGATGGCTGGGAAGCATAGTTTCAACACATGACAACGGAATGTCAATTGCGTGACGAATCGGTGGCAATTCGGCGGAAACTGCGGATTCCACCTGCGGACCTGTAGCTACTGCGCCCGTCATGGGACAATTCCTCCATGTTTTTATTGTTTGAAGAAGCCGGAAAATTCATGGCCGGCAAGGTGCTGTCAGAGGTAGAGTCGTCTGCTCAGGTGGAGTTGGACAGTGGCAAGCGTGTCAAGGTCAAGGCCGCCAATGCACTGCTGAAGTTCGAGAAGCCCGCGCCAGCCGCCTTTGTTACGGCTGCGCAGGCATTGAGCCAGACCATCGAGCTCGATCTGGCCTGGGAATTTTCACCGGACGACGAGTTTGGCTTTGCCGACCTGGCGCGTGATTATTTTTCAAGTGACGCCAAACCCGCCTCGCTGGAGCAGCAGGCCGCAGCCCTGTTCAGGCTATTCGAATCACCCCACTATTTTCGCCGTGCGGGCAAAGGGCGCTTTCGCCGCGCCCCGGCGGATGTGATTGCGCTGGCGCTGGCGGCCATCGAAAAGAAAAAGCAGATCGCCTTGGAAGTCGCGCAATGGGTTGCGGACTTGAGCGCGGGGCATTGCCCAGAGCCCATCCGTGATCAGCTTTACAAGATCCTGTTCAAGCCCGACAAGAACGCACCCGAGTACAAGGCGGTGGTGGAGGCTTCCCGAGCAACGCATTTGGCGCCCCTGCATTTATTGCAAAGGGCAGGCGCGATTGACTCGCCCTACCAATTTCACTGGCGCCGGTTTCTGCTTGAAAATTTCCCCAAAGGAACTGGCTTCCCTGTGGTTCAGGCGCCGGTCATCAGGGACGAACTGCCGCTGGCTGCGGTGCAGGCATTTTCGATTGACGACTCGGCTACCACCGAAATTGACGATGCCCTGAGTGTGCAAGGCCTGGGCACGGGCAGCGTGACAGTCGGCATTCACATCGCTGCGCCAGGGCTTGCAGTCCAGCCCGGCGATCCGATTGACAAGCTGGGGCGGTCGCGCCTGTCCACCGTTTACATGCCGGGCTACAAAGTCACCATGCTGCCCGATGCTGTCGTGCAAAGTTACACGCTGTCGGAAGGCCGCGATTGCCCGGCTGTGTCGCTTTATGTGACTTTTGACGAAACAACCTTGGAGATTACGGGCAGCGTCACCCAACTGGAGCGGGTGCCGATTGTTGCCAATTTGCGCCATGACCGGCTGGACGGCGTGGTCACAGAGCCATGGCTGGAAGACCCGGCGTTCGAGCATGACCACGACGCCGTGCCTCAAGCAGTGAACCGTGCGCAATTGTCTTTCCTGTACCGGCTGGCCAAAAACCTGAAAGCCAAGCGCGAAGTGGTTCGGGGCAAGCCTGAGACGTTCAACCGGCCCGATTACAACTTTCGCCTGCAAGGCAGCGGCGGCGCAGAGCCGAGGGGCGACGAGCCGGTGCAAATCACCATCCGCCAGCGTGGCGCGCCGCTGGATCTGATCGTCGCCGAAGCCATGATTCTGGCCAACAGCACCTGGGGCAGCTGGATGGCCGAGCTCGGTGTTCCCGGCATTTACCGCAGTCAAGCGTCGTTGTTGCCCGGCGTGAAGGTGCGCATGGGCACCAAGGCGCTGCCACATGCGGGCATTGGCGTGAAGGCGTACGCCTGGAGCACTTCGCCACTGCGCCGCTACACCGACCTGGTGAACCAGTGGCAAATCATTGCCTGTGCGCGCCATGGCAAGACCGCTGCCTTGGTCGCGCCCTTTAAACCCAAAGACGCCGAGCTGTTCTCCATCATCAGCAGTTTTGACGCTGCCTACTTTGCCTACAACGGTTACCAGGGCGCGATGGAGCGCTTCTGGACGTTGAAGTACCTGCAGCAAAACAACATCACCGAGATCGTCGCCAGCGTCATCAAGGAAAACCTGGTGCGCGCCGACGATATGCCACTGGTGTTGCCCGTGATGGGTGCTGCCAACCTGCCACGCGGCGCGCGGGTACGCGTGAAGCTCGGTGACATTGACGAGGTCACGCTGGACGTTGCCGGCACCGTCGTCGAGCGCCTGGATCTTCAAAATGCGGAAGGTAACAATGCGCTTGGTGCAGCTGCCTTGCTGGGTGACATGGGCGATGACTCCGAGGATGAAACCGTGGCAGGGCCAATTGCGATTGCGGTTGACATGGATGAGGCTGACGCCGCTGTGGCTGAAGTAGTGCCTGCAGGCAACCTATCAACCCCAAGCCCATGAACCTTCGGCAGTTCAGCACCCTGCAACTCGCACTTGGCGCGTCCATTGCCGTGCATGCTGTGCTGTTGACGGTACGTTTTGTGGACCCAGAGTCGTTCAACCGTGTATTTCAGGACACACCGCTGGAAGTGATCCTGATCAATGCCCGAACCAACGAGAAACCCGAGAAAGCCAAAGCCATTGCACAGGCCTCAATGGCCGGCGGTGGCGAGGCTGACAAGGGCCGCGCCACCACGCCGCTGCCACCCAGTGCGCTGACCGAAGCAGGCGACACCCTGGAAGAGGAGACCCGTCGCCAGTTGCAGTCTTTGCAGGAACAGCAAAACCTGATGCTGGCACAGGTGAAAAATCAGTTGGCTGCCCTGCCACCCCCACTGCCCAACCGCCCTGGCGCCACCGCCGATCAGCAAACCGCCGAGGAAAAGCGCCGCCGCCTGGTCAAGCTGCTGGCAGAGATTGAGCGGCGCATCAACATGGAGAACGCGCGGCCGAAAAAGCGCTACATCAGCCCGGCCACCCGTGAAGAGGTTTACGCCATTTACTACGACAGCCTGCGTCGCGCGATCGAAGAAAAGGGGACTGAAAATTTCCCTGAGGTGTCGGGCAAAAAGCTTTATGGCGAGCTGACCATGATCGTGCACGTGAATTTTGACGGCAAGATTTTGAAGACCGAGATGGTCGAAAGCTCGGGCAACAGGGCGCTGGACCGGCGGGCTGAGGTGATTGCCCGCAGCGCTGGCCCGTTTGGCGTCTTTAACGAGGCGATGCGGCGCAAGGCGGACCAGATTCTGGTGGTGTCGCGCTTCAAGTTCACCCGTGATGAAACGCTTGAAACCCGGCTGACGTCGCAGTAGCCGGGCCGCCTGTTTTCGCATGAAACCCCTGCTGCGCTGGATGGC
>JANOMD010000203.1:0-4431 GCA_031420135.1 Rhodoferax sp.
GGCGTGCCCTGGCGCGCGTAGTTGTAGCCGCCTTTCACTGTGCCTTGAAATACGCCAATCAAATCCTCAACGCGCTCGTAGCCGTATTGAACCGAGGTATGAATCGGCTTGTGAATGCCGCCATGCTCCACGCCGAAGTGCTGGTCGGCATGGACGTTTTTAGTGGTGAATCCGGTTGTCGTCATACGATGTCGCTTTCAAAGGCGTTTTCGGTTAGCGTACCCAGCGTCAGCCGCAACTGCCGCTGGCAGCGCGCGGCCAGGCCCTGGTCGTGTGTGGCCAGTACAAAGGCCGTGCCCTGGTCACGGGCGAGTTGCAGCATCAGCGCAAACACGCCGTCGGCCGTGCTGCGGTCCAGGTTGCCGGTGGGCTCGTCGGCCAGCACGCAGGCGGGTTGTGTCACCAGCGCGCGGGCGATGGCGACGCGTTGGCGCTCGCCACCTGAAAGCTCGGCTGGCCGATGGTGCAGGCGATCTCCCAGGCCCACATCCTTCAGCATTTGAGTGGCGACCCGCGCGCATTCGGCAGGTTCCATACGCCGTATCCACAGTGGCATGGCGACATTGTCCAATGCCGTAAATTCCGGCAGCAGATGATGGAACTGGTAGACAAAACCCAAGTGCTGATTGCGCAACTGACCCTGCTCTGACGCGGTCAATCCGGCAAGGTTTTGACCCTTGAGTTTCACTTGCCCGCTGCTGGGCGAGTCCAAGCCACCCAGCAAATGCAGCAGCGTGCTTTTGCCCGAGCCCGATGCGCCGACGATGGCAACTGTTTCACCTGCATGAATTTGAATGTTGATGGCGTCGAGCACCTGAACGTCCAGGGGACCTTTGTTATGGTCCTCAATCGTGACAAGATCGTCTTTCCCCTCAGCTCGCAGCACATCAGCAAATGTGGGGCCCATCCGGAATCGCTTGGACAGCGAAAAGGTTTGAAGAACCGTCCCTTCGTTTCTACTCATAGCGCAAAGCCTCGGCAGGATTCACCCGGCTTGCATGCCAGCTTGGGTAAAGCGTGGCTAAAAACGACAGCACCAGCGAGATGACAGCAATCGGCACGATATCGCCTTGTTGCGGGTCGCTCGGCATGCGGCTGATGAGGTAAATGTCCTTGGGTAAAAAGCTGGCACTCAATAACTTCTCCAAAAATGGCACGATCACGTCGATATTGAATGCCACCCCCAAGCCCAGCGCCAGCCCGGCCAGCGTGCCAATCACACCCACCATCGCGCCTTGCACCATGAAGATGCCCATCACGCTGCTCGGGCTGGCGCCGAGTGTGCGCAGGATGGCGATGTCGGCGCGCTTGTCGGTCACCGCCATCACCAGCGTGCTGACTAAATTGAAGGCCGCCACTGCCACGATCAGCGTGAGAATGATGAACATCATGCGTTTCTCCAACTGCACGGCGGCAAACCAGGTGCGGTTTTGCCGCGTCCAGTCGCGGATTAGAAATCTGCCGGTGAGCGTTTGGCCTAACTCGGCAGCCACTTCGCGCGCTTTTTGCAGATCACGCAGCTTGAGACGAACGCCCGTGGGGCCTTCGAGGCGGAAAATCTTCGCCGCATCGTCCATGTGCAGCATCGCCAGGCCCGAGTCGTATTCATAGTGACCCGAATCAAACACGCCGACGATGGTCATCTGCTTGAGGCGCGGCACCACACCGGCGGGCGACACCTGGCCGCTGGGTGCGATCAGCGTGACCGGGTCGCCCACGCGCAGGCCCATGCTGCGTGCCAGTTCTGCGCCGAGCACGATGCCGAACTCGCCAGGAATCAGCTTGGCAAGCACGCTGTCTTGCAGCGCTGCCGCGAGATCCGTCACCTCGCCCTCGCGCGCGGGGTCGATGCCGCGAATGATCGCGCCCTTGATGTCTTCACCCCGCCCCAGCAGCCCCTGCGCGCCGATGAAAGGGGCGGCACCCACCACTTCGCGGTTGGCCCGAACTTCCGCAAGCGTTCGCGCGAGGTCTGGCAGCGCCGCACCATCGGGTGCAAACAGCTCGATGTGCGAGATCACGCTCAACATGCGCGCCGTGACTTCTTTTTGAAACCCGTTCATCACGCTCAGCACAATGATCAGCGCCGCCACGCCCAACGCAATGCCCAGCATCGACACGCCCGAGATGAACGAAATAAAACCGTTGCGCCGTGTGCCCCGGCTGGCGCGCGTGTAGCGCCAGCCGAGTTTGAGTTCGTAGGGGAGTTGCATGGGGCAGATTGTGGCATCTGCGTGGCTGTCAGCAGGTACTGCCCTAGGTCTTTGTCATCTGCGCCACGCGCTGGCGGATTGCCCCGTGACTGCTCTACAGCCTGTTTACCTCCACGATGCGCCAGCATGCGGTGTTTGGCGGGAGTGTGGTGATGCCTTGGCGGTCATAGCGACATGACGGAATTGGCGCATAATGCGTCAACTGTCTCTATTTTCAGTGACAATTGTCGCTCAAGCTTATTGGAGAAACTCAAGATGCACGTCGCAACACAATCAACCACTGAACGGTATCGGCCTGTGCACGCTGGTACGGCACGAGTTGCGAAGCTGAAAAAATCAACGCCCACTGGCTTGGCAGCGCACGACCTGGTGGCCAAAGGCGTTGGCGTTGCCGATGCGAAAAAGGTGCTGAAGGGCTTCACTGTCATCAACGAGAGAACGTTCTACAACGTGCTGGGCATCACCGAGCGCACCATGCAGCGCCGCGCCGCCAGTGCCACCAAGACGCTCGATGCCAACGCGAGCGACCGGGTGCTGCGTCTGGTGTCGGTGGTGAATCAGGCAACGCAAGTGCTGGGCTCGCAGCAGGCCGCCGAGCAATGGCTCAGCAGCCCGGCTATCGGCCTTGATCGGCGCATTCCCATTGACCTGCTGCAAAGCTCAGAGGGCACGGCGATGGTCAAGACGCTGCTGTCAAGAATGGAGTACGGGGTATATGCCTGATGGCGCTGCCAGCGGTGCTGGTCACCTGGCGGCTGGAGACCACCCGGCATTTCGCCACCTGGCAAACCGCTGAAGGTGCCTTTCTTTTTGGCGGGCGCTGGAGTTCGCCCAACAAACGCGTGCTTTACACGTCACTGGATCCGTCAACAGCGATTCTTGAAGTCGCCGTACACAAGGGTTTGAACACGCTTGATGCCGTGGCACACACGTTAATTCAAATCGAAATTCTGCGGCCAAAACGCGTCTTCAAAATTGACCCATCCAGCGTGCCCAACGCCAACTGGCTGCGCCCTGGCGCGGTGAGCAAAGCCCAACAGCTTTTCGGCGATGCGCTGCTGAAGGCTCACCCGCTGGTGCTGATCCCCAGCGTGGTCAGCCCCCACTCATGGAACTTATTGGTTGATGTTGATGCCGCAGCCGGGCAGTTCAAGCTCAAAAGCAGTGAAGCGTTTGCGCTGGATCCGCGTTTGAATCCGGCTTGATCAGTAATGCACCTTCAAACCTCATAGCCCGCTTCCTTCTGATGGCGCACCGCCAGGACCACCGCCATGTCGCCATCCAGCCGGTACTTCGCTACATACCCGCTGGCACCAAAATCGATCAACCACTCGCGGTACTCCGGCTCCATATCTGGGACAGGCCTGCCGATGCCGGGCTGTGATTCAATGACCTTGACACCCCTGCGGATCGCGCCTGCCGCGCGCTTGGCGGCATCGACATTCTTGGTGGCTAGAAAGCGGTAGAGGCGCTGCACATCCCGCAGCGCGGGCGGCGACCAGACTAAACGCACCGTTGAGCGCGGCATCAAACGTGGCTTGCAGGCGGCTCTACATCCTGGCCGTCCTCCAGTTTGGCCAGCCACGCGTCCGCCGCTGCCATCGTCACGTGCAAACCGGTAAGTTGATACGCATCCCAAGCCGCAATCGCATCTTGCCGAACCGCCTCGCGCTTTTCCTCACGGTCTACAAACTGAACGATCGCCTCATGCATCACCCAGTGCGCCGTTCGGTTGCGCGCTTCGGCCAGGCGCTGTATGCGCTGTTTGATGGCGGGCTCGATCTTGACGGTGACTGGGCTCAATGTCGAAGTAGTCATAAGTAATACCTTAGCATACTTGCAGAAAAAATTCTGAAAGTCGACCGTTTATTTAAGTTGAATCCGCGTCAGAGTGGTTTCAGTACATCCAATAACCGGGCGTTGTTTGAAACCGCACGAATGCCACGCAAACTCAGTGCGATTGACCACGACAATCCCCCTATGCACTTGCTGATTCCGTTTGCCGCCAGCCACTCGCCCGAGTGCCGTCAGGCGCTGGCGACGCTGAAATTGCCTAACCTTGACAAGCTGCTGCGTCAATTGCGGCTGGCCGACGCCGACACTGGCGATGAAAACACGCTGTCGCCACCGCACGAGCGGGCGCTGGCCGCAGCGCAAGGCATCGGCACCGCTGACGGCGAGCTGCCTTGGGGTGCCTGGCACGCGTTGCAGGCCGGTC
>JANOMD010000204.1:0-2477 GCA_031420135.1 Rhodoferax sp.
CGCCACCGTGGGCGAGGTCAGCGACGCGCTGGAGAAGGCCTTTGGCCGCCACCGCGCTGACACGCACAAGGTCACTGGCGTGTATGCCGCAGCCTATGATGCGAATTCGAGTCATGGAGACACCATGCAGTACTGGAATGCGCTCAAAGCAGATATTGCCAAGTTTGGCGAGGCTCAGGGTCGACGCCCGCGCGTGATGATCAGCAAGCTGGGTCAAGACGGCCACGATCGGGGTGCCAAAGTGGTCGCCACCGCCTTTGCCGATTTGGGCTTTGACGTGGACATCGGCCCGCTGTTTCAAACCCCCGAAGAATGCGCGAGGCAGGCGATTGAGAACGATGTGCATGCGGTAGGTGTTTCTACATTGGCGGCAGGCCACAAGACTCTGGTGCCAGCCATCATTGCCGAGCTGAAAAAGCAGGGTGCCGACGACATCATCGTATTTGTCGGCGGCGTTGTGCCACGGCAGGATTACGACTTTCTGTACGCTGCGGGGGTCAAGGGCATCTATGGACCGGGCACGCCGATTCCTGTGAGCGCGGCGGATGTGTTGAAGCAGATCAACAAGGCAATTGGGTGAGCCCTGCCGAGTTGATTGCAGACTTGCGGGCGGGCACCGGTGGTTTGCAACGCCGCGCCATTGCCAAAGTCATCACGCTGCTGGAATCGACACGGGCTGACCATCGCGTGCAGGCGGATGAGTTGTTGACTGTTTTGTTGCCGCTTTGCGGCAAGTCGTTCCGCCTCGGCATCAGCGGAGTGCCGGGTGTCGGCAAATCGACCTTCATTGAAGTGTTGGGCCTCAATTTGATTGAACTGGGTCATCGGGTGGCGGTGCTCACGGTTGATCCGTCGTCCACCCTGTCTGGCGGCTCCATTCTGGGCGACAAGACGCGCATGGAAAAACTCTCGGTCCATGAAAAAGCCTACATTCGGCCCAGCCCCAGCAGCGGCACCTTGGGTGGCGTGGCCGAGAAAACCCGCGAGGCCATGCTGGTGTGCGAGGCGGCGGGTTACGACATCGTGATCGTTGAAACGGTGGGCGTGGGGCAATCTGAAACCGCCGTCGCCAACATGACCGACATCTTCGTTTTGATGCAATTGCCCAATGCGGGTGATGACCTGCAGGCGATCAAAAAGGGCGTGATGGAATTGGCCGACCTGGTGGTGATCAACAAGGCGGATATCGACCCCGATGCGGCAACGCGGGCTGAGGCAATGCTGACCTCCAGCCTGAGGTTGCTGGGCATGCACGGAAATCCTGAGAACGATCCGCATGTTGAGGGCAATTGGCAGCCACGGGTAATCCAGCTCAGTGCGCTGCTCGGGCAGGGTGTCGATATGTTCTGGGCGGCGGTGCAGCAGTTCAAATTGCTGCAAACTGGAAACGGCAGGTTGGCCGCACGCAGGCAGCAGCAGTCGTTGGCGTGGATGTGGGAGCGGATTGATGCCGGTTTGAAGCAATCGTTTCACGCGCATCCCCAGGTGCGCAAGCTGCTTCCCGTCTTCACCGAAGAAGTCCGTCATGGGCAGCTTTCAGCCTCAATAGCAGCAAGAAAATTGCTCGCTGCTCTCGAATATCATCACTAATTAGCTATATTTAATGTAGCTTTATATATGCACGACATCCTAGAACAACTTGAAGCCAAGCGTGAACTCGCGCGTCAGGGCGGTGGCCAGAAACGCATCGAGGCGCAGCACAAAAAGGGAAAACTCACTGCCCGCGAGCGACTCGAACTGCTGCTGGATGAAGGAACCTTTGAAGAGTGGGACATGTTCGTCGAACATCGGTGCGTCGATTTCGGTATGGAAGAGAACAAAATTCCTGGCGATGGCGTGGTCACTGGTTACGGCATGATCAATGGTCGGCTGGTCTTTGTGTTCAGCCAGGACTTCACTGTATTTGGCGGTGCGCTTTCAGAAGCCCATGCGGAGAAAATCTGCAAGGTGATGGATCAGGCGATGAAAGTTGGCGCGCCGGTGATCGGGCTGAACGACTCGGGCGGCGCGCGCATTCAGGAAGGTGTCGCAAGCCTGGGCGGCTATGCCGATGTGTTCCAGCGCAACGTGATGGCAAGTGGTGTGGTTCCACAAATCAGCATGATCATGGGCCCTTGCGCTGGCGGTGCAGTTTATTCGCCGGCCATGACCGATTTTATTTTCATGGTCAAGGATTCGTCCTATATGTTTGTGACCGGCCCCGAGGTGGTGAAGACCGTCACACACGAGGAAGTCACCGCAGAAGAATTGGGAGGTGCCATCACCCACACTACACGCAGTGGCGTGGCGGACCTGGCCTTTGAGAATGACGTTGAGGCGCTCCTGATGTTGCGCCGCCTGTACAACTATCTGCCGCTGAACAATCGGGAAAAGGCGCCGGTGCGCAAAAGTGGCGATCCAGCCGACCGCATGGACATGAGTCTGGACACCCTTGTGCCTGACAACGCCAACAAGCCGTATGACATGAAGGAGCTGAT
>JANOMD010000205.1:0-4996 GCA_031420135.1 Rhodoferax sp.
GCATCGATCAGCGGATAATTAGGCGCATGCCAAACGCCAAGCCAAGTGCAGTGACAGGTTCAGCGACCCCTGCCGTCTCAAGTCCCGCCCCGGGGTCTGAATCAAGTCCCCATACCGCCCTGCACGTCTACCAGCGTGCGATTGATGGCAACAGCCAGGATTCCCTGTCCCTCATTGCCCGGCTGATCGCGCCTGGCCAGACCCTGCTCGACCTGGGCATGGGCACTGGCGCCTTGGGACAATATTTGAGCCAGCACCAGGCGCTGGTGGCCGACGGCGTGACCCTCAACCCGGCTGAGGCCGACATCGCCCGCCAGTGGTACCGCCGGGCGCTGGTGGCAGACCTGGACACGGTCGACCTCAAAGTGCTGTTTGGCGATCAGCGCTACGACGTGATTGTGTGCGCCGATGTGCTGGAGCATCTCAAAGTCCCGCAGAACGTGCTGCTGCAGTGCAAAGCCTTGCTCGCGCCCGGCGGGCGGCTGATCACCTCGGTCCCGAACGCAGGCTATTGCGGGCTGGTTGCAGAACTGATTTCGGGGGATTTTCGCTACCGCCCCGAAGGGCTGTTGGACAACACCCATCTGCGGTTTTTCACGCGCCGCTCGCTACAGCGTTTTTTTGATGAAAGCGGCTGGACAACCATGTCAGTGGCGACCACGCGGCGCGAGCTGCTGGCCTCTGAATTCAAGGCTGAATTCGACGCGCTGCCACCTGCCGTGGCGCGCCATTTGCTGGTGTTGCCCGACGCACTGACCTACCAGTTCATTTCGGTTTTGCAGACGGCCAATGTGGCCGAGCCACAAGTGCTTGCGCCGACCAGCCCGGTCGCCAATGCGTTTTTTTCAGCGCAGCTCTATCTGGCTGTTGAGGGCCGGTATGACGAAACCACTAAGCAGGTCACCGCTGGCCAGATTGGGCTTGCGCAGCAGGTGCTGCGTTTTGAGATTCCGTCCAGTCCCGCTGCCTACTCGCAGATTCGGTTGGACCCGGCGGATCGCCCCGGGTTTTTCCGATTGCACCAATTGCAGCTTCGGCTGCCCAGTGGTCAAGTCGCGTGGCAATGGCAGGCGTCAAAAGATTCGCTGGCCACGTTGTCGGGCACCGCACATCAGCAAATCTTGTTCTCAGCGCCCTGGGAAATGGCAGCGGGCGCACTGCTGCTGCTGCATGGGGACGACCCTTGGCTGGATCTGCCGGTCCCGGCCGATGTGTTGCGGCAAGTCTCGCAGGCCGGCGCGACGCTGGAGGTAAGCGCAGGCTGGCCGATGTCGGCAGATTACCTGCAGGCCAGCACGGCGGTCAGCGCCACCCTGGGTCAATTGGAAACCACGCATAAGGCTACAGCGGCGCGTTTGCAGGAGGATGTGCAGCGGGCCACTGAGAAGCAGGCACAGACCGAGGCGTCGAAGCAGACACTGGCAAACCAGCTCGCAGCGCGCCAAGCCGAGTTGACCGAGCGTCAAGCGCAGTTGTCCGCGCTGCAAACGGTTGCCAGTGCCGCCCAAACTGACAATGCCAAGCTCACGAATGCGCTGGAGGCAATACGGCATGCGGCGCAAAGCGAGCAGCAGCGCCTGAACGATTCGCTGCAGTCAACGGTCACCGAAAAACAGCAGTTGATGGGGGAATTGCGCACCGTGCAGCGCGAGCGGAATTTTCACCAGGGGCAGTTCAATCAGATTGCGGCGCACCTTCAGAGCATCGAGCGGTCGCGGCTGTTTCGCGCCACGCGTCCCATCGCCCACATGAAAGAGCGCCTTGATCGCCTGATGGGCAAGGCCTCTGCCAGCAAGGCCCTGGCGGCACCGATAGCCAAGCCATTGCCGATTGAGCCTTCAAAGCACCCGGTGGACGTCATCGTGCCGGTTTACCGTGGCCTTGAGGACACCCGCCGCTGCCTTGAATCGGTGCTGGCGGCGCCAGGCAAGTCTGCATGGCGGCTCATTGTGATCAACGACTGCAGCCCCGAGCCAGAAGTCACACAGTGGCTGCGCGGGTTTGCCCGGCGCGATGCCCGCATCACACTGCTGGAGAACGCCGAAAACCTGGGCTTTGTCGCCACCGTGAACCGCGGCATGGCGATGAGCAGCGACAACGATGTGCTGCTGCTCAACAGCGACACCGAGGTTGCCAACGACTGGCTGGACCGCATCCAGCGCGCGGCGCACAGCGCCCCGCGCGTGGCCAGTGTGACGCCGTTTTCAAACAACGCCACCATTTGCAGTTACCCGCGCTTTTGCCAGCCCAATGAATTGCCAGCCGGTTCCGACACCGCCAGCCTGGACCGCCTGTTCGCGACCTGCCTCAATGGCCAAACGGCTGAAGTGCCCACTGGCGTGGGTTTTTGCATGTACATCCGGCGCGCTTGCCTGGTCGAGGTCGGCCTGTTTGACGTTGCCAATTTCGGCAAAGGTTATGGCGAAGAGAACGACTTTTGCATTCGCGCCAGCGAGGCCGGCTGGACCAATTTGCATGCGTTGGACACCTTTGTGCGCCACGCGGGCGGCATCAGCTTTGGCGACACCAAGAGCGCGCGCGAGCTTCAAGCCATGGAGACCTTGCGACGCCTGCACCCGGGTTACGAAAGTGACGTGCACGCCTACCTGAAACGCGACCCGGCCGGCCCGGCGCGCCTGAGCATTGACCTTGCGCGCATCACCGGCAGCGGGCGCCCGGTGATTCTGAACGTGATGCACGACCGCGAGGGCGGCACGCTTCGGCACGCCCGTGAAATGGCCCATCAACTCGGCGCCCTGGCCACGTTCCTGCGGTTGGCACCGGCGTCGGGTGGCGTGGACCTGTGCCTGGAAGGCCTTCACGAGGGCTTCCATTTGCACTTTGCAATGCCGCAGGAAGAGAGCCGTCTGCTGGATATTTTGCGCGGCTTGCAGGTCAGCCACATTCATTTCCACCACTTGGCCAGTCACGACAGCGCCATGTGCGAGCTTCCGCGCCAATTGGGGGTCACGCATGACTTCACCGCGCATGATTTTCATACCTATTGCCCGCAGATTTCACTGACTGACCACACCGACCAGTACTGCGGCGAGCGCGGCATCGAGCAATGCCGTCAATGCGTGCAACGCAACCCTGCACCCGGCGGCGAAAGCATCGAGAGCTGGCGCGACCGGCATGGCCGGCTGCTGAACGGCGCGCGGTTTGTGATTGCCCCCAGCACGGATGCCGCCGTGCGCATTCAGCACTTTGTACCGGCCGCGCATGTGCGGGTGGTACCGCATGCCACGTTGGAATTGCGGGCCGTGGCTTTGCCAGCGCCCAAGCCGCACCTACTACCCGCCAACCAGCCGCTGAAAATTGTGGTGCTGGGCGCCTTAAGCCGAATCAAGGGTGCCGACGTGCTGGAACAAGTCGCCACACTGGCGGCCAGTCAGCAGGTTGAACTTGAGTTTCATTTGCTGGGCTTTGCCTACCGCGACCTGCGCGTGGCACCCAAAGCCCGCCTGACCGTGCATGGCGCATACCAGGACAAAGACCTGCCCGGGCTTTTGAAATCGTTGCAACCCGATCTGGTCTGGTTTCCCGCCCTGTGGCCCGAAACTTACAGCTACACCTTGAGTGCAGCGCTGGAAGCGGGGCTGCCCGTGGTGGCGCCTGGCATCGGTGCCTTTGGCGAGCGCCTGCAAGGCCGCGACTGGACCTGGATTGGCGACTGGCAACAAAGCGCTGACGCATGGCTCGCGTTTTTCGAATCCATCCGGCTAACCAACTTTGTGACTGGCATCGGCCCCGCGCACATTGCCCCCGTGCCTGACGTGCTGCGAAGCGATGGCCCACCCGTGGACTACCGTAGCAACTACCTCAACACGCTGCCAGTACCTTGCGTGTTGAACCTTGATCAATTGCGGGACTTGCAACAGCAAATTACCCCCAGCCTGCCGCAAAATCAGCCGCAGTCAGGCCTCCCGGTCGCAACCCTCAAAGCAGCAACGCTGCGCGCTCTGGTTGGCCTGCGCGCCAGCCCGTCACTGTCGGCCGTCGCCCGATTGATTCCAATGCACACGCAGCGGCGGGTGAAGACTTGGTTGGGGCGGTGAGGGCGTAGCGATCCGCGAGCACTGCCGCAGCCATGAAAAAAGTGCTGGCTTTGCAGATTGAAGAAGGCATGAGAGAACAACAACTCACCAAAACCGCCATGGCCAAACGCATGCACACCAGCCTTCAGCGCGCAAATTGAAGGGGAGAACCTCTTTTCGCTGCGGCTGATTCGTCTGTAGGCTGTGCTGCCAACGCGGTGAACTCGAACCCATGGTGTATGCTTTCTTCATGACCACCTTTGCCGCCGCTTTTAAATCACTCCCCGTGTCTGAGCGAATCCAGCTTGTGGAAGACATCTGGGACAGCATCGCCGAAGAAACGCCTGAAGGTGCGTTTCAACTGTCTGAGCATGAACAGATTGAATTGCGGGCCCGTTTTGCGGCGCATCAATCTGATCCCCAAAGCAGCATCCCTTGGAGCGAGGTTCGCGCGACCTTGTTTAAAGGTCGGCATTGATGCACCTGGTTTTTCGCCCGGAAGCCCAACAGGAGCTTCTGGACGCGATGGCCTGGTATGAAGAGCGCGGAGTTGGCCTTGGTTTCGAGTTTGCCCGCTCGGTTGACGCGGCGGTTGAGCGAATTCACCGCATGCCATTGACCTTCCCAACCCTGGAAGGCGGCTTTCGGCACCTGATGACCCGCAAGTTCCCGTATTCCGTCATCTACCGGGTTACCAAATCAGAAATTGTCGTTGTGTCTTGCTTCCACCATCGACGAAGGCCAGGTAGCTGGACCAAAAACTAGAAAACCCGCAGGCAAAAGCTCTGCGGGTTTTTGATTTTTAGCTGTTCCTCGACGCAAATCGAGGAGAGCGGAATTCGTCGTACAACGTCCCGCCAGCTAGGCGCCGCAACGCTGACAGTGCTTTAGCACGGCATGGCGCGGCAACGACGCTGGAGGGACGTTTTACGACGAATTTACATGCCCATGCCGCCCAT
>JANOMD010000206.1:0-22358 GCA_031420135.1 Rhodoferax sp.
GTCAAAATCCGCTTCACCGACAAAGAGCCCAAAACCGCGTGGAACAAGGCGGCGCCCAACGAATATGGCTTTTACTCCAACGTGAACCCGAATGTTGATCACCCGCGCTGGAGTCAGGCGACCGAGCGGCGCATCGGTGAGGAAGGCGGCCTTTTCGCCAAGAAGCGCAAAACGCTGCTCTTCAACGGCTATGAGGCGCAGGTTGGCCAGCTTTACGCGGGGCTGGACCTGAAGAAGAACTTCTGAACCGAGCTGGCCTGGTCATACCATGGGTAGCGTCAATAGCGCGGCGATTGCGCAGCAGCCAACGCCAAGCGCCAAAGCGCTGGCGGCCAAAGCACAACCAGCCAAAGCACAAGCAGCCAAGCCTCAAACCGCCAGGCTGCCTGCCTTCAAGGCGGCGCTCGGCAGGGCGCTGTTGCATCCTGCTGCCAAACCGGCTGTATTCGTGCTGTGCCTGCTGCCCTTTGCCTGGCTGTTTTATGCTGCCGCGACCAACCAGCTCGGTGCCAACCCGACCGAAGCGCTGGTGCGCTCAACCGGCGACTGGACGCTGCGCTTTTTGTGCATCGTGCTGGCGGTCACACCCGTGCGCACGATCACCAATACACCCGCACTGGCCCGTTTTCGGCGCATGCTGGGGCTGTTCGTGTACTTTTACGTTGTGGTGCACTTGTTGAGCTACAGCTGGTTTGACATGGAATTTGTCGTGGTTGACATCATCAACGACATCATCAAGCGGCCCTTCATTCTGGTCGGCTTTTCGGCGTTTTTGATGTTGACGTCCCTGGCGGCAACTTCGTTCAACCGGGCCATCAAGGCGCTGGGGAGCAAGCGCTGGCAGATTTTGCACAAACTGGTTTACGCCGTCGCTGCGCTGGCGCTGCTGCACTTTTTCTGGATGCGCGCTGGCAAGAACGATTTTGCCGAAGTGTTTGTTTACGCCGCAATTTTGGGGTCGTTGCTGGGCTGGCGCGTGTACCGCGCTGTAAAATCAAAATAGATAGCAATAAGTTTATATAGTACGAGAGCTATAGGCTTATTCGATTGGTATTTTTGGCTTTTTGATGTCTAAATACCCGAATTGGGTATATTAGACGTCAAAATCGCATGACAAACGACTTTTATCAATTAAATGTGCCTATAGCTCTCGTACTATATAAATAGTTTGCTATTATTTTTGAATTAGTTTTTCGTGGCGCATCTGATCCGCAATGGATTCGCGCTCCCGTATCAGGTGCGCCGTTTGGCCGTCCACCAGCACCTCGGCCGCACGGCCGCGTGAGTTGTAGTTGCTGGCCATCGACATGCAGTAAGCTCCGGCTGACAGCACGCCGAGCAAATCGCCCGACTGCACGGCAAGCGCTCGCTCGTGGCCAATCCAGTCACCACTTTCGCAGATCGGGCCGACGACTTCCCAGGTATTGGGCGGATCCTGACGCGGCTTGACCGGGACGATCTCGTGAAACGCCTGGTACATGGCCGGGCGGGGCAGATCGTTCATGGCGGCATCGATGATCAGGAAGTTCTTCTGCTCACCAGGCTTGAGGTACAGCACCTGGGTCACGCACACGCCCGCATTGCCGACGAGCGAGCGACCGGGCTCGATCATCAGCGCCCGTTGGCCGAATCCGCGTGCGTCGAGCCGGGCCAAAAGCTTGGACCACAGCGCGTCGGCCAGGGGCGGCTGGTCGGTATCGAGACTGTTGCAATTGATGCCCAGGCCACCGCCAAAATCGATATGATGAATCGGGATGCTGGCCGCTTCAATTTGCTCGACCAGATCGAGCATGCGGTCCACTGCGTCCAGATAAGGTGCCTCCAGCGTGATTTGCGAGCCGATGTGGCAGTCAATACCCACCACCTGCAAGCCCGGCAAGGCGGCGGCCCGCTGGTAGGTTTGCACCACACGTTCATGCGCCACGCCGAACTTGTTGCCCTTGAGCCCGGTCGAAATATACGGATGGGTTTTGGGATCAACATTGGGGTTGACGCGAATGCTCACGGGCGCGCGCTTGCCGCAGGCCAGGGCAACCTCGTTCAGCACCTCCAGTTCCGCCTCGCTCTCAACATTGAAGCAGCCAATGCCCACGTCAAGCGCTCGGCGCATCTCGGCGCGGGTTTTACCTACGCCCGAGAAGATCACTTTTCCGACCACCGCACCGGCGGCCAAAACCCGCTCAAGCTCGCCACCCGAGACAATGTCAAAACCGCAGCCCGCCAGGGCGAACACCTGAATTACGCCCAACGCCGGATTGGCCTTCATGGCATAGCAGATTTGTACGTTGCGCCCGGAAAAGCCGCGCTGGTAGGCACCCAGCGCCGCCAGCATGGACGCCTTGGAGTAAACGAACAGCGGCGTTCCAAACTGTTTTGCCAAGCTGGCAAGCGCGACATCCTCTACGTGCAGCGAATCGTTTCTATAGGCAATTTGGGGCTGGCCCGGGTGGGAGAGAAGGGTCATTGTGAGGGCGAAGTAGGTGACGGTGAGGACAATGGCGCTGAAACGGGTGGATTCGCAGGTGTTGCACCGGTGCCCGGTCGCAAGGTTTGGGGCAGCGTGGCGCGGTTGGCCGCAGCCGCGTCGGTTGGTAGGTACAAGGCACCTTGCTGGCCGCAGGCACCCAGTCCGGCAGCCAAAAGCAGGGCCATGGCGGCGACTTCGGCCGTGCTTTGCAAGGCGCGCACTAAAATTGAAGACGGCCTGGCCGGAGCTGAAAACGATTTGAACAACATGGTGAAATTGTAATGACTGACACTGAATTCATGGATCGTGCGGAAGCCGTTCTTGCTGCGGTGGAAGTCGGCTGTGACCGCATCAACGATGAGACCCAGGCCGATATCGACAACCAGCGCACCGGCGGCATGATCACGCTGGTGTTTTCAAACAGAAGCCAGATTGTGATCAATCTGCAAAAGCCGCTGCATGAAATCTGGCTGGCTGCCAAATCGGGCGGCTATCACTACAAGTATGGCGAAGGGCACTGGACGGACACCAAGGGGCAAGGCGAGTTTTTTGCCAGCCTTTCGCGCTACGCCAGCGAGCAGTCAGCCTGCGAGCTGGTTTTTGCGCCCTGAGCCAAGTTGAGCGAGGTGGAGTCAGGTTGAGTTCGGTTGCGCCGGCTTTGGATGGCTTTGGCTGACCGGAACGGCCTTAGTTCTTGAACAGGTCCAGAATCTGACTTTTTTCATCGGGATGAGGTGCCGGTTGAGCCGCTGGCACACTGCCGGGTAAAGGGCTTTCCAGCCCCAGGCTTTGAACTCCTGCGCCGCGTACGAACTCGCTGAAGAACCATTCACCGCCCGAATTGACCAGGCCAGCTTCAGGCACTGGCGTGGGCATCGCGGGCACGCCCTTGAGCGCATGTTCCATGAAGCTGATCCAGATTGGCAAGCTCAGGCCGCCGCCGGTTTCGTTGCTGCCCATTTTGCGTGGCGTGTCGTAGCCCATCCACGCGACCGCCGCCAAGGTCGGCTGGTAGCCTGCAAACCAGGCGTCGATAGAGTCGTTGGTGGTACCAGTCTTGCCGTGCAAATCTGTTCGCTTGAGAATTTGACTGGCCTTTGCAGCAGTACCCGAGCTGGTCACCTCCCCGAGCAGGCTGTCCATCACGAATGCATTGCGGGCTGAAATGGCCCGCATGGACTCGTCCAGGACGGGTGGCCTAGTCTCAATCAGCACTTTGCCCCTTTGTTCGGTCACCTTGGCAATCAGCCATGGGTTGACGCGATAGCCGCCATTGGCAAATACCGAGTAGGCAGTCGCCATTTGAATTGGCGTTACAGCGCCAGCACCCAATGCCATGGTCAGGTAGGCGGGATGTTTCTCATCATCGAAGCCAAAGCGGGTAATCCAGTCCTGCGCAAACTGGGGACTGATGGACTGCAGGATGCGAATCGAAATCATGTTCTTCGACACCGCCAGGCCGCGTCGCATGGACATCGGCCCGTCAAACTTGCCATCGTAGTTCTTGGGCTCCCAGGCTTGGCCGCCCGTGGCACTGGCGCTGAAAAACAGGGGTGAGTCATTGATGACGGTGGCAGGGGTGAAGCCTTTTTCAAGCGAAGCCGAGTAAACAAACGGCTTGAAGCTGGACCCAGGCTGGCGCCAGGCCTGGGTCGCGTGGTTGAACTTGTTCTTGGCAAAATCAAATCCGCCAACCAGCGCCCGCAGAGCGCCAGTGCGCGGGTCCAGCGCGATGAAGGCACCTTCCACTTCTGGCAATTGGGTGATTTCCCAGGTATTTTTTGGCGTCAGGGCGACCCGAATCACTGCGCCACGGCGTACCTTGATGTTGGGCGGCGCTTTGTCGGAGAGGCCGGATTGGGCGGGCTCAAGGCCCTTGCCGGTGATTTCCAGCGTTTCGCCGTTCTGCCTCATCGCCCTGATTTTTTTAGGGTCGGCCTGCAACACCACAGCTGACATGACGTCGCCATTGTCCGGGTGTTCATCCAGCGCCTCGTCAACGGCGTCTTCAAGCGCCTGGCCGCTCGCAGGCAAGGTGACAAACTCTTCTGGCCCGCGGTAAATCTGGCGTCGCTCGAAATCCATGATGCCGCGGCGCAACGCTCTATAAGCCACATCCTGGTCGGTTGATTTCAAGGTGGTGTAGACGTTCAGGCCGCGCGTGTAGGTCTCGCTGCCGTACTGCGCAAACATCAGCTGCCGCACTGTTTCGGCTGCATATTCGGCGTGAACCGCAGTGCTGTCGACATTCAACTTGACCTTGAGCTCCTGCTGCTTGGCGGTTTGCGCTTGAGCCGCAGTAATAAAGCCGTTTTCAAGCATGCGTTCAATGACGCGGATTTGACGGGCTTTCGCCCGCTTGGCGTTGCTGATCGGGTTATAGGCAGATGGCGCCTGCGGCAGGCCTGCCAGCATGGCGGCCTCGGCGATGCTCAGGCTGGCCAGCGGCTTGTCAAAATAGGCCTCAGCGGCAGCCGCAAACCCGTAAGCGCGGTTGCCCAGAAAAATCTGGTTCATGTAGATTTCAAGAATCTGGTCTTTGCTCAGCAAGTGCTCCAGCTTGAACGTCAGCAAGACCTCGTAGATCTTGCGCATGTAATTTTTTTCCTGCGTCAGGTAGACGTTTCGCGCCACTTGCATCGTGATGGTCGATGCGCCCTGGCTCTTGGCCCGGCCCAGATTGGCCAGTGCGGCCCGCACAAACCCCCGGTAGGACACGCCGCTGTGCTGATAGAACTCGGTGTCTTCAATGGCCAGCACTGCGTCGATCATGACTTTGGGAACGTCCTTGATCGGGGTCAGTTTTCGCCGCTCCTCACCGAACTCTCCGATCAGCACGTTGTCAGAGGTAAATACCCGCAATGGCAATATCGGACGGTAATTGGAGAGGTCTGAAATATCGGGCAGGTTGGGGAAAGCAACCGCCAGCGCAATCGCAACCGCCATCAATACTGATGCCACGACTGCGCCGACCACGCCCAGGCACCACAAAGCAATTCGAAGCGCAACCTGTGCAGGTCCGACGGGGCGGCCTTGGCGCTCGCGTGCGGGGGAAGGGTCAAGCGGGGCAGGTTTGGAGGGCATATAAAAGTTCGTAAGGTCGCGCCACCATTATAAAAATGCGCGGATCGGAATTTTGGTTTTTGGCTTGTGCTAATTGTTGCCTGTTACATATTTGTCGGCCAAGCGGGGTGAAGGCGTACCCAGGGTTGCCTAAAAAGCGTCTGCTTTTGACAACGCTCGCAAACCTTCAAAATGGAAAAATCCTTTGCGGGACAAGGTGCTTACTGATAGCATTCAAGTGAAGTCTTAAGTTTCGCTGGTTCTCAATCGGCATGTTTCAGGGGAAAGTCTTGATCTCTTTGGGGTCGTTGTTTAGCCATCAGCCCGCTCCTTTATTGGGTCTTGATGTAAGTTCATCCAGTGTCAAATTGGTCGAATTGAGTCGGGACAAAAGCGGAAACCTGATCCTGGAACGTTGCGCAATCGAGCCCCTTGAACGCGGCTGGATCAGCGACGGAAACATTCAAAAGTTTGACGAAGTCGCCGAAGCGGTTCGCCGATTGGTCAAAAAGAGCGGTGCCAAGACGAAAAATGTCGCCATGGCGCTTCCGCCGTCTGCGGTCATCACCAAAAAGATCATTATCCCCGGTGGACTGAGCGACATTGAGCTGGAGCTTCAAGTCGAGGCCGAGGCCAACCAGTACATCCCTTTTCCGCTGGACGAGGTCAGCCTTGATTTCTGCGTCATCGGACCGAGCTCGTCGTCGACTGGCGATCTGGACGTATTGATAGCCGCATCACGCCGCGAAAAAGTACAGGATATTCAAGGCTTGGCCGAAGCAGCCGGATTGAAACCTGTCGTGGTGGATGTTGAGTCTTATGCATCAAGGCTTGCGACAGCCCGCCTGATTGAAAACCTGCCCAACAAAGGCGTGGGTACCATCGTTGCACTGTTCGAAGTGGGTGCCTTGACCACCAGCATGCAGGTCATACGCGACGATGAAGTTTTGTATGACCGTGATCAGGCTTTTGGCGGTGCGCAGCTGACCCAATTGATCGTGCGCCAGTATGGGTTTTCGCTGGAAGAGGCCGAGACCAAGAAACGCAGCGGTGAGTTGCCGGACGACTATGAGTCCAGCGTGCTCAAACCGTTTGTTGAAAGTATGGTGCAGGAAATTGGCCGTGCCTTGCAGTTCTTCTTTACCAGCACCCCGCATAACAAAGTGGACTACATCATGCTGGCGGGTGGCTCATCCGCATTGCCAGGCTTGACGACAGCGGTCACGCAGCACACCACCTTTCCCTGCAATCTGGTGAATCCGTTTGACGGGATGGAGATGGGCGATGGCGTGCGGTTGAAAAAAATGACCCGTGAAGCACCTTCCTATTTGACCTCCTGCGGACTGGCTTTGCGGAGGTTCCTGCAGTGATTTTGATTAACCTGCTCCCCCATCGCGAAGCGGCCCGCAAGCATCGGCGCGACTTCTTTAATTTGTCGCTGGCCGTTGCCGCCCTTGTAGGTGGCTTGATCGCTGGTGGTATTTATCTGTGGTTCCAAACCCAAATTTCGCAGCAGCAGGGCAAAAATCAATTGCTGACGAGTGAAATCAAGGTGCTTGAAGGTCAAATCAAGGACATCGCGGGCCTTGAAGCGGAAATTGCGGGTTTGCGTGCGCGCCAGCAGGCGGTTGAAGACTTGCAAGCTGATCGCAACCAGCCGGTGCACCTGATGACTGAATTGGTCAAGCAACTCCCTGATGGCGTTTTCATAGCGTCAATGCGCCAGGTAAACCAGGATGTGACATTGCAGGGAGTCGCCCAATCCAATGAAAGAGTTTCGGAATTGCTGCGTAACCTGGCAAACAATACCCCCTGGTTTGCAAGGCCCGAACTGGTTGAAATTGTGGCTGGAACTGTCGCGCTGAATCCGCGCGAACAAAAGCGGGTCGGCAATTTCACGATCAGGGTCAAATTGGTGCGATCCAGTGACGCAGCAAAGGCGGCAACCCTTGCTGCTGCTGCGGCAAAGGCAAATCCCGCATTGCCAGCTGCGAGTCCCGCCGCAGTTGCCGCGAAACCTGCTGTCCAGGCCAAGAAATAGCAGGCAGAAATTATGGCAAAAAAATCTCTCCCGGTGATCGATTTTCCGGCGTTGCAAGAAAATCTGGCAAGCCAGTTTCGAAATGTTGACCCTAAAGACCATCCCTCAATTTGGCCGGCGGTTCCGCGCTACGGACTGCTCCTGCTCACGACCGTACTGGTTGTAACCGGACTCTGGTTCGCGTGGTTGAATAATTCTGAAAAGGAATTGGAGGACGAGCAGGCGAAGGAGGTCAAGTTGCGTGAAGACTATGTCGTCAAGCTGGGCAAGGCGGTCAATTTGGAAGCGCTCAAAAAGCAGCGAGAGCAAGTTCAACAATACGTGACCCAACTTGAAAAACAGTTGCCAAGCAAGGCCGAAATGGACGCTTTGCTGTCCGACATCAACCAGGCGGGTCTGGGGCGCAGTCTCCAGTTTGATTTGTTCCGGCCCGGCCAGGTTGCGGTGAAAGACTATTACGCAGAACTTCCGATTGCGATCAAGGTCACGGGGCGTTATCACGACATTGGATCGTTCGCGTCGGATATCGCAAATCTTTCGCGCATTGTGACGCTGAACAATCTGACGGTAGTGCCTGGGCGGGACAATACGCTGGCCATGGAAGCGACGGCCAAGACGTTTCGATATCTGGACAAGGACGAAGTGGCTGCACAAACCAAAGCTGCCGCGCCGAAGGGAGCCAAGAAATGATGCTTTCCTTGCGAGTAGTGCCGATCATTGCGATTTTGTTGCTGGCGGGTTGTTCGACTTCCAGTGAAGACGAGTTGCGTCAATGGATGGCTGAGCAGAAAAAGCAGACTCAGTCGAAAGTGGCACCGATTTCGGAGCCCAAGCAATTCAAGCCTGAGAGCTATTCTCAAACTGGATCGGTCGAACCTTTCAGCAAGGAAAAATTGACTCAGGCGCTCAAAGGTGAGTCGAAGCAAGCCACCGCCAATGCGGCACTTGTGGCCCCGGAACTGGTTCGCCGCAAAGAAGCACTGGAATCCTACCCGCTGGACGGTATGGCAATGGTTGGAAGTCTCGTCAGAAGCGGACAACCCGTGGCGCTGGTGAAAGTGGACAGCCTGCTGTACCAGGTGCGTCCTGGTAATTACCTTGGACAAAACTTTGGGCGAGTGACCAAAATCGCAGAGACCGAGGTCACACTGCGTGAAATTGTGCAGGACGCCGTGGGTGAATGGATCGAACGTCAGGCGAAATTGCAGTTGCAAGAGAGGTCAAAGTGAATAATTCAAAGTGGTTGGTGGCAATGCGTACATGGCAAAAAGTGTCGGTCTTCCTTTCGTTGGGATTTCTGGTGCTATCGACACACGCACAAAACAAGATCGAAACAGTCACCGGTTCCATCCAAAGCGGCGTGGAGGTCGTAAGAATTGACCTGTCCCAGCCGCTGTCGGTTGTTCCGACTGGCTTCTCCATTCAGTCACCGGCAAGAATAGCGTTGGACTTTCCAGGCGTGTCCAACGGGATGGGCCGCTCCACCATCGAAGTCAACCAGGGCAATCTGCGTTCCGTAAGTGTTGTTCAGGCAGGCGACAGGACCCGCGTCGTTCTTAACCTGAGGCAAGCAACTGCATATAAGGCCCAGATACAAGGGAACTCCTTGCTGGTCGTTCTGGATGCAATTGTTGGCACCACCCCCGAAGTCACAGCCGCCCCAGCTTTTTCCGCCAACCAAGGCAAGGATGCGTTGCCATTGAAGGATCTTGATTTTCGCCGTGGTGTGGATGGATCTGGTCGAGTGGTCGTGACTCTGCCGAGCAACCAGGTTGGAGTAGATATTCGCCAGCAAGGGCAAACTTTAGTAGTCGAGTTCATGAAATCCAGCTTGCCAGAGGGATTGCGTCGTCGGCTTGACGTTTCAGATTTTGGGACTCCCATTCAGACAATAACTACATTCCAGGCTGGCGACCGGGTGCGTATGGTGATAGAGCCGAAAGGGGCTTGGGAACACAGCGCTTACCAAAGTGATGAGCAGTTTGTCATCGAGGTCAAGCAACAAAAGGTTGATGCAACCAAACTGACGCAAGGCCCTGGGTTCACTGGACAAAAGCTGTCACTGAATTTTCAGAATATCGAAGTGAGGTCGCTGCTTCAGGTGATTGCGGATTTCACCAACTTCAATATTGTGACGTCTGATTCTGTCACGGGTGCAGTCACCCTTCGGCTTCAGGATGTACCTTGGGACCAGGCGCTGGAAATTATTCTGCAGGCCAAAGGCCTGGGTGTCAAAAAAAATGGGAATGTACTTTGGATAGCACCTAAGGAGGAGATTCTCGCCAAGGACAAACTTGAAAGAGAGTCGAACGTGGCGCTTGAGAACTTGGAGTCTTTGCGCACACAGTCTTTCCAATTGAACTATGCCAAGGCCACAGAAATTGCGATAAGCCTGACCGGCAATAACTCCGGCGGCGGAGGGAATGTAGGCGGAAACACGAGACTGTTGAGTGGTCGTGGCAGCGTCATTGCCGAACCGAGAACCAATCAGTTGTTTGTGACTGATATCGGAACCAAGCTGGAGCAAGTCCAGCAGTTAGTTGCAAAACTTGACGTTGCAGTGCGGCAGGTATTGATAGAGGCACGCATCGTTGAAGCGTCAGACACCTTTGGAAAGTCATTGGGTGTCAGACTTGGAGGCAGCGATTTGCGCGCAACGCGCGGAGGTGACGGTGGGTATCAGATTGCTGGGGACAACCGCGTCGCGTTTGGTTCGAGCTATGCGAACGCTGTGGCAACCAGCGGCGCGGGAGGTGCGGTAGACCTTTCCAGCAATTTCGTCAACCTGCCTGCTGTAGGGCAGGGGGGTGCAGATGCAGCCAGATTTGCAATAGCGTTGTTCAGCTCGGCGGCGAATCGGTTCCTGAATCTGGAATTGTCAGCGCTTGAAGCCGACGGAAAGGGAAAGATCGTATCCAGTCCCAGAGTGGTGACGGCGGATCAAAAAGAGGCTTCCATCGAACAGGGGGTCGAAATCCCTTTCCAGCGGGCCACAAGTTCCGGTGCGACCGCGATTGAGTTTATCAAAGCAAATTTGTCATTGAAAGTCACACCTCAGATCACGCCTGAAGGCGGAATCATCATGGATGTTGAAGTGACCAAAAATTCGATTGGTCAGGCAACCATTGCTGGTTTGGCGATCAATACCAAGCGCGTCAAGACGCAGGTGTTGGTAGAAAATGGCGGCACGGTTGTAATTGGTGGAATATTCGAGCTGAACGAAACGGACAGTGAAACGAAGGTGCCACTTCTGGGTGACTTGCCCGGCATAGGAAACCTTTTCAAGAGCCGCTCAAGGGTCTCAAACAAGCAGGAAATGCTTGTGTTTATTACCCCCAAAGTTGTTGCTGAACGTGGTCTTGGCCGCTGACCTAAAAATTGAAATTGATTCGTAGGGATTTGATTATGAATTTAAGAATTGTGTTGTGTTTTGGGGTGGCCCTGTTACTTGGCGCCTGCGGCGGTGGTGGCGGGAGCGCTGGAATAGTAGCTGGTCAGTCAACCTTAGGCAGTACAGCTGCAGGTGTAGAGGTGCCTGCCAAGGTGGAAGTATTGACGTCAGCAAATTCGCTGCTGTCAGCTGGCCCGGAAGTTGTCATTACCGCTTTTGTGAAGAATCAGTCAAACGTCGGTATTTCGGCGCAGAAAGTGACGTTTTCCGCGTCATCCGGTGGTCTACAGTCCGCTAGCCCGGTGACCGATGCTGCAGGTGTGGCTACTGCAAAATTGATAGTTGGCAGTGACAAATCCGTCAGAGACATTACGGTTACGGTAACTGCCGGTTCTGCGACCGGTAACGTGGTCGTTTCCTTGACTGGAACCCGGGTTTCGATCTCGGGCAGTGGGTCCCTTCAGGCAGGAGGTCCCGCAGCAACTTTTAATGTCCGTGCTGTTGATTCGTCAAACAATCCGATCAGCGGAGCACAACTGACGATTCAATCCGGGTTGAAAAATGGTGTTGGTTCTGGATCAGTCTTGACCGATGCGACTGGCAACGGTAGTTTTTTGTACACGCCGAATACTGCGGGAAGCGACACACTTACTGTCGCGGGTCTTGGGACAAGCGCAAAGTTGGCGTTGACGGTCAGCGCAATTGATTTTGTGATACTCAGCCCGGCGAACAATGCTGTCATTGGTACCGGTCTGTCGCAACCTATCATTGTTCGGTATCGTGTGTCCGGCGCAGGAGTTCCTGGTCAGACTGTGTCTTTCAGTACGTCTCGCGGGAGCATTTCTAACGCAACTTCGATCACTGACGCTTCCGGGGAGGCTTCCACGGTATTGACGTCAACGACGGCCGGCCCGGCGGTCGTGGTGGCCCAAGTTGTTGGTGCAGGTTCAGTCAGTTTGCCAATTCAATTTATCGCTACAACACCGACAAGCATAGTGGTTCAAGCCAATCCCGGAAGTGTCTTGCCAAATACTTCGGGCACAACCAACCAAAGTACGATCGAGGCGTTAGTGCGGGATGCGAGCGGAAATGCTGTAGCGAACCGGCAGGTGAACTTTACGGCGCTGCAAGACCTCAGCAACGGTACATTGTCGCCGGGAGTAGCGACAACAGATGCTAACGGGCGTGCACAGGTGCAGTTCATACCTGGTGCGTCTTCAACGCAAGCAAACGGTGTGATTGTTCAAGCGGAGGTTGCCTCGACTTCGATTCGCTCGACCACTTCATTGACCGTGAACGGCAAGGCGTTGTTTATAACACTGGCCTTTGGCAACACCATCACCAATCTGGATGAAACCACCTACAGCAAACCCTTTTCGGTGTACGTGACAGACGCAAACGGGGTAGCCGTTGGTAATCAAGTGCTTTCGCTCTCCGCGATTCCAGAGGTGTATTTCAAAGGAATCCTGAAATTTGACAAAGCATGGAAGTTTGATCCCTTAGCGCCGCCGACTGCTTGTTTGAATGAAGATTTGAATTTGAACGGTATTCTGGACCTTGGGGAAGACACCAATGGAAATCGGCAATTAACACCAGGCAACATTGTGGTGACTGCACCTGGGACAGTTACCACTGATACTTCTGGCCGTGCGACGTTTAACCTTCAGTACGGTGAACAGTTTGCACCCTGGGCAACCGTCAGACTCGTCGCACGAGCATCAGTCGCAGGAACTGAGTCAAGCCAGGCTATTTTTTACGGGTTGTCTGGCCTTGCCAGTGACTTCACTGATGAGAACGTACCGCCGGCAGGCGTTCGAAGTCCGTTCGGAACGTCTGGACTCTGTACTGATTCGAATTGACAATCTCCCTGATTGGTTTGCCTGGGTCTGGTAAATCTACGGTTGGACGCCAACTTGCAAAGCGACTTCATTTGCCATTTGTAGACTCGGATCACGCGATAGAGGCACGTCTTGGTTGCTCAATTCGAGAGTATTTTGAGCGTGAAGGCGAAGAACAATTCCGAGATGTCGAAGCGGCAGTGCTAGAAGAACTTACGCGCATGCCTGCAGGCGTGTTGTCTACAGGCGGTGGCTCCGTCCTTCGCGCAGCGAACCGCGAAAATCTCAGGGCGCGGAGTCTGGTTGTCTATCTGAAGTCATCGCCTGATGAACTGTTCCGGCGTCTACGCCACGATATCAACAGGCCCTTGCTCCAAGTCGCGGATCCATTAAATCGATTGCGGGACCTTCACCTAGCGCGGGATCCTCTTTACAGAGAGACTTCACATTTTGTATTGGAAACTGGGCGCCCATCGGTTGCCGCATTGGTCAATGCAATAGTAAGGCAGCTTGAGCAGTTGGGTATGGTGCACAACCCTTGATTGCCTATGATGCCCTGCTGTTCTAGAACCGCCAATGGTTCACTTAAACTTGCGCATCATGCCATCATCCAATACTTTTCAGTCGGTTGACATTGCTCTTGGTGGTCGAAGCTACTCCATTCTCATCGATGGATCGCTATTTGACAATCCAGCAATTTATTCCGATTTGCCGAACGCGGCGTCAGCGTTGATTGTTACCAATCCGACTATCCTGGCTTTGTATGGTGAACGCCTTCGCAATGCGTTGTTGAGTCATTTCAAGCAGGTGTATTTGTTGTCTTTGCCAGACGGCGAGGAGCATAAAAACTGGCAGACACTGAATTTGATATTCGACAAACTGATTGTTAACCAGTGCGACCGCAAGACAGTGCTATTTGCATTGGGCGGAGGTGTTGTGGGTGACATGACGGGTTTTGCCGCGGCCAGTTATATGCGTGGCGTTCCGTTTGTGCAGGTTCCAACCACGCTACTTGCCCAAGTTGACTCGTCCGTCGGCGGAAAAACTGCAATCAATCATCCCTTGGGCAAGAACATGATAGGAGCGTTCTATCAGCCGCTCAAAGTGATTTGCGACCTGAATACCCTCAAGACATTGCCGCAGCGCGAACTTAGTGCTGGATTGGCGGAAGTGATTAAATACGGCCCGATTGCCGATATGAAGTTTTTTGACTGGATCGAAGCCAATATGGATGCGCTTTTGGCACGCGAGCCGAGCGCGCTGGCACATGCGGTGAAGCGAAGTTGTGAGATCAAAGCCTGGGTGGTAGCTCGGGATGAGCGGGATTATGGGCTGCGCGCAATTTTGAATTTCGGTCATACCTTTGGTCACGCCATTGAAACCGGCATGGGCTATGGGCAATGGTTGCATGGAGAGGCTGTAGGCTGCGGGATGGTTATGGCCGCCGAGCTTTCTTACCGACTCGGCCGGACGGACAAGCAACTCGTTGAGAGGCTCAAGGCGTTGATCCAACGAGCCGGCCTTCCCGTGACAGGGCCAGCGCTGGTAAGCCAGCCAACGGACATGCCAATGGCCAATGCTCTGCGCTATTTGTCTCTAATGCGGCAGGACAAGAAAAGCGAATCTGGCAACATCAAATTTGTGGTCATTGACGGACCGGGCAAGGCGAGTGTTGTGGGTGCCCCGGACGAGCTCGTCACCGATGTTATCAATTACTGCTGTTTGGGGCCTTGAGTTTTCATAACTGAACAGCTTCCAGGTCTTCATCCCCTGCCATTGCCCCGTCAGTTGGAAAAACCAACCCGCAATGTCTCGGGTGTGACCCATTCTGGGGCAACCCCTATGACAGTTGAAGTGAGTTGCGGGTTACGCTGTAATGAATCATCCGTTGATGATTGAGCAGCACAACCCGGAAATTTCCAAGGAGACTAAACCATGCACATTCTCAATGTCTTTCGCATCGCAGCGTTAACCAGCAGTATCGGACTGGTCGCCTGCGGCGGAGGAAGCACAACTCCGGTTGCAGAAGAGACGCGCCCTCAGGACAGCCGAACCTTTACTGCCGACGCGACTGCTACGACTTTTGCTGCGATGGCTGCAGCGCCAGGTGACGTTACCGAGATGAGTTCCACCAGCCGATGGGCCGGTGTACTAAACGGTGCTGGGTACCGCGTAGAAGTGCCCGCCAACTGGAATGGCAAGCTGGTCATGTACACGCATGGCTATGCGGGCACTGGCGCAGCGTTGAACGTGCAAGACGTCAGGATTCGACGCCACCTAATCCAAAATGGCTACGCTTGGGCTGCCTCCAGTTACAGCAAGAATTATTATGATGTTCGCGTCGGAGTCGAAGACACCAACGCGCTCGCTCTTGAATTCACCAAGATTGCTGCCAAGAATTCGCGCACCCTGGTTGCGCCGAGCAGAATCTACATAACGGGCTTTTCCATGGGCGGGCATATTGCCGCGGCTGCCATTGAAGATGAGGCAAAGGCCAACGCCATCAACAAGGTCAGTTATAACGGTGCTGTGCCAATGTGTGGTGTCATGGGAGACACTGCGCTGTTTGACCAGTTTGCAGCCGTTCAGGTGACCGCTCAGTCATTGGCTGGGGTTCCGAGCTATCCGACCGACAAGTTCTCGGAAATCATTGGTCTGGTGACAGGCAGTCTGTTCAGCAGCTTCCCTTCGGCTTCTGCACCAACCGCCCAGATTACAACTACGGCTGCGGGAGCTAAATTTGCGTCAGTGTTGAAGAACATCACCGGTGGCGAGCGCCCCATGTTTACTCAGGGGCTGGCGTTCGGCGGAAGTTTTCCCAACTTATGGAGTTCGCTTGGCGGTGACGGAACGATCTCAGGCATTTTGAACAAAAACATATTCGACACCAATGGCTTTACCTACGCGATTGACGGCGATGTTGCAGGTTCAACTGCACTCAACGCGTCAGCGCAAAAGTTGACAGCGGCAGTCGATGCAAATCGGCTGCGCTCCGATGGATTGCGCTGGATTCCGAAGGCCAATGGCGAGTTCAAAATCCCGGTCGTGTCAATTCACACCTTGGGGGACCTTTTCGTCCCGTTCAGCATGCAGCAGGTGTATCAAAAGCGGGTCGCAGCGAAAGGCAACAGCAGTTGGCTGGTGCAGCGCGCAATTCGGGGCGCCAGTCACTGCGATTTCACCATCGCCGAGCAGGTTGATGCTTTCGAAGCGATGATCAAGTGGGAACGTGACGGCGTGAAGCCCGCTGGCGTTGACGTGGCATCACCAGCAACCGTTGCATCAACTACTTATGGCTGCACGTTCACGAAGAACACACTTGGACAGGATGACGGTGCAGGTACAAGGGCATTGCGCGCCAGTATTGCAGCAACTTCAGCGCCTTGCCCTTGAACACGGTTTTTGAAGCTTAGGAGCAAAAGGGGCCATCGTGGCCCCTTTCTGCTGGTCCCCCCGACGGGAATCGAACCCATATCTAGCACTTAGGAGGCGCTCGTTCTATCCATTGAACTACAGGGAGGAGCGGGAATTGTAGAGCCACCTGATTTGTGGCTTTTTTCGAATTCGGGAGATTAATCGAAGGCGAACGTAAATATCAGGTCAATGGCGCTCAACTCGCCCGCTTGCGCGCGCAGGGTAAAGCGTTTTGAAAGGTCGTAGAAAATGAAAACAGTGCCCAACGTGCCCGCCACGCTGCGTTCGTACGCAACATAGAAGTTGCGTGAAAGGCGCTTGCCAAGTGTCACCGCTGCAGCACTGGTGCTGCCGTCAGTGTTGCTGGCAGACCCTCGATAGGAAAATTCATCCAAGCCCAACGCACTGGCCAAACCACCAGTCAGACCTTTGCCATTGCCTCCCAACAGCGCCAGTGCCGCCTGTTGCAAAACGGCCGATTCAGCGCCACCGCTGGCGGCTGATCGTCCCAACACCAGCCAAGCCAGCTTTTCCGCCTCTGCCATCTCCGGTTCTGCGTAGAGCCGCACGCGCGGTGACAGAGCCGTGCCGCTGATCTGAACGCCCACGCGGACCGTCAAATTGGGCCGAACGGCGAGTATGTCGAGCGACGGGTTCTCGACAGGACCATTAAAGCGCAGCACACCCTCTTCAATGGCAAGCTGCTGACCGTAGGCTTTATAGGTTCCGCGCACTGTGTTCAGGCTGCCCGTTAGGCGCGGCAAGCCACCGCTTTGGCCCGAGCTGACCAGACTGAGGGTGCCAGCCAGACGCGTGCTCAAGCCACGGCCCTGAACTTGGAAGTCAGGCCCCGTATCCAGCGTGATGGCGACATCCGGCACTGCGCGCCTGCTTGTCACTGATGCGAAAGAAAGCGGCGAGACTGTGTTGTCATTGGCATAGGGCGATGCCGGATTTTTGATTGACCGTTTAACCACAACATCGTCTCCGAGGCTGGGCGTGTTTTCATCGCGCAGGACAAAAAACGCCTGATCTGCCTTGAGGGCACCCCGAATGTTGAGTTTCGAGTCAAACAACTTCAGTTGAAGATTGCCAGTAACCGCAAGTCGACGGTCGGCCCGCGCCGAGACCCGCATTGATTGGGCCTGTGCCGAAAGTTCAATTTTGATTTTGGACATTGCAGTGCTGGCACCAGAACCATCTGCGAGCCATTGGGCATACCCTGTTGCAGTCAGCGAGCCACCGACGCGCTCGCCAGCATTGCCTGCGTCGACACCCTTTAGGCTGAATTCATCTATGTCGAGCCGCTGCCCGTTGAGGGTGCTTCGAAGTTTGCCATTGCTGAATTCAATGCCGTCAGCGATGGAACGTATCGCCAGGTTGTCAGCGCTCAATGTGCCGCTCCAAAGGGGTTCTCTTCGCGTACCGGTCAGCTCAATGTTTGCATCCATAGTTCCGCGAATTCTCCAGCCTGGCGGTGCCAGCAATGACCACACACCCACTTCAGGCAATTTCGCTTTCAAAGTACCAGTTACCGGCACCTTGGCTGGCCAGCGCCATTCATCGCCAATGCGGGCCAGGGTTGTGCTGAATTCGGCCTCGGCAAACCCTGCGCGTTCGCTGTCCCATCGAAAAATCGCGCGCAAAGCCTCTCCGTTGGCGTTCAAGGTGAGGTGGGCGTCCTTGACGCCAGCGTTTACAACCGCGCCTGCGCCACTGGTGGACAGCACGCTAACGTCACCACTGCGCCGCCTCAGTGAAACGTTTGCGCTGAGCTTTTCAGCAGCAACGATGTCCCAATCGCCATCAAACACCAGATCACTTCGCAGACCACTGCTCGCCAGTTGCGTGTTACCGAGCGATTCCAACCAAACCAATGGCACACCTGAAAACTGCCCCTTGGTCTGAAGCTCACTCCGGCTGCCAGTGGTCCTATAGCGAACAGAATGCCATGCCAAAGTCGCACTTCCGGGGATCGGGCCAGTCAAATTAGCTTCACCCGATCCCAGTTCGAGCAAGCTGGACGTCGCCGTACCGGTCCAACTGAAGGCGATCGGTTGGCGGGTCAGGATGTCCCATACGCTGGGTTGGTGTTGGTCCTTCATCTGCAATTTGGCTGAGGAGATTGATGCATGCCAATCGCCTTGGGATTTGCGTGAGCCCCTTGCCTGTATTTGTAGATTGAAGCTTCGTGTGGTTGCGACGAGTTGTCCTGACGCCTTAAATGCAAAGTCGCTCAGCCTGCCGGACAAATCTGCTTCGATGTTCCGAAGGCGAGTGGATTGGCCTGTTTGCACGCCAGACCCGCTAATACCCATTTGCGGAATTTTCAAATTTGCGATCACGGTTTGATCATTGCCCCGCCAGCCGCCTGACCAGCCACCTTTCAGATCGCCATTGCCTTGTGCGGCAAACCCGCGAACTGACGAAAGCGACGAAGACATGTCAGGCAAAGCGTTCAACCACTGCGTGGCACGTGTTGCGTCTGCTATTTGAACGGCGAACTCGCCAGAACCTGCACTTGCACTGATGTCACCGCGGACCGAAGCGTATCCACCCGGCAGCGTCAAAGCCAGGTTGCCCCGCGCGGCTTTGCGGGTCACTTGAACATCGATATCACCCTCCAGCATCGCATCCGTTGTTTGCAGTTTCAATGACTTCAAAGACAGCAATTCATCTTCCCAGCGACCGCTGGTCGACAGCAATTTGAGCTGCAATCCCTTGAGGCGGAATGCGTCTGGCTGTTTGGCCGATGGTTTCAGTTGAGTGTCAAACACGACCGCACCGCCCATTGTGTTGGCGTTGACGGTTCCATCGATTTTTGCGGCGACCAGTTGGGTATGCAACGATGCCGGATTGATATTTTGCAGGGTTGTTTGAAGCTGCCAACCCAGGAGGCCCTTGCTTGACTGTTCGCTGGCGGTGGCAGAGGTCAGTTGGCCTTTCGCAGCCACCGTTCCTCCAGCGACACTGGCTGTAAGTGATTGCACCAGCCACTGACCGCTATTGAAGCTGAAATTCGCCTGTGCAGTGTCGATGGGTAAACGCCCCAAGTTCCAGGCGCCGCTCAGGCGGTTGGTGAAATTGACCTGCGCTTGCCAGCGTGTGGGTGTGCTGGCCACGGTTGAGGCTGCGGAATCCGGCTGAATTTGCGCACGGCCGGTCAGACTGGTTTGTGGCGCTTGCGGCCAAAGTATCTCCAGGTTGAGATTTTCGAATTCTGCGGTGCCGCGAACAAATGGTTGATCAGACCACGGGCTGATTTGTGCGATCACGCTGGCCTCTGTAGGTTGGGAGGCGCCAGAAATAGTTTTGACTGGCCTGAGGCGGGCGCGCACCTCAACAAGATCGCTTGAACCCGCCAGATCCCCCCGCACAGACAGCGAAGCCGTCAATGGTAAAAGTTCTGCTTTCCCTGGAATGGGCGCATTCACCTCGCCCAGCAATTGAAGATCAAGCGTGAGCGGTGCTTTTGCCAGCAGGCCAACCTTGCCGTGGTACTGGCCTTGCGCGAATGTGGCACGATCAAGCTTAAGTCCATGAAGCATTCCGTCAAACTGATAATCACCTGCCAGGCCAGACGCGGCAACTTCTTTGGGTTTCCCCGACCCAACCCAGCGAAATTGGTCAATTGAGAACTTCAGGTTCACCTGAAAAGGCAATGAGAGGTTGTCCAGCGGTGCAGTGCCGACGGGTGGGCTCTTGTCGTCAATCGTCAGTTGCCCTGCATGTAGCCTGTCAAGTTGCAATCGTCGGTTGAAAAGGGCGACAGGCTCCCAGGCCAGTTCAACCTGGCGCGCTTCAACTACCAGCCCATTTTTCTCCCAGCGCAACCTGCCTATGTGCCCACCTTTGCGCAAGCTCCCACGCACGTCCTGCGCTACCAGGGACTGTCCGGTCGGCAGGAAACGCGAGGTTTGTTGGATGGCCGTAGCCAGCGAAGTATCCGTACCTGTCCAGAACCACAACGTGATCGCCAATGTGCCAGCCAGCAGCACAGCGGCGCCTAGCAGAGTTGTCGCAATGACCAATAGCCTGCGTTGCTTCATCAGAAGGTGAACCCGACGCTCAAATGCAGGCGAACTTCTTGGGTGGCAAGTCCGTAAGCCACATCGATCTGCAAAGGCCCAACCGGGCTGCGCCACCGTACACCGGCACCGACACCGAATTTGGGCCGCAAATCGGAAGGTTTGTCAGCCACCGCGCCGCCGTCCAAAAATAGTGTGCTTTCCCAATCGGTAAGTTTGTCGTTGACCACAATGGGTCGCTGCCACTCCACACTGCCGACCGCCAAGTAACGCCCCGCCGCCACCACACCATTGGCCAATTCGGTCCCAATGGTCCTCAGGGCATAACCACGTACCGATGAATCACCGCCGGTTACGAAAAGCTGGGTGCTTGGGATTTCAACGCCGTCTCGTGCCAACACGGCACCGCCCTCGGCCCGCACTGCGATCCGGCCGGATCGCAGGCCAGAGCCAGGCAACAGCAATTCGTTCGCCAGCGGCCAGATGCCCAGCCACCTCACCTGCGCCCGCAAATAAGGCTGTCTGGTGCTTCCCAGCGCAACACCACCGCCCAATTCCGCTCCCAGCCCGTAACCGATTGACGGAAACGGCAGGCTGTCAAAATTGCGTTGCGTCCAGGAGTAGTTGACAGTGAGGGAGTCAGCACTGGTTGACAGGCCCGTTGCAGTGGACTGCGCGCGGTCAAATTGCAGATAGTAGTTGCGGTCAATTTGGTCGCTGGTCTGGTTGCGACCGACCCGATGCCGTTGACTGACCACGTCAAAACTACCTGACACCTGATTTTTGAACAAGGCAGATGTCACCCAGCGCGTGCCGGAATCATCCGGAGGTGACGTCAACTCGCTTCCCAACGACCGGGTTTCGCGATCCAGAGAGAGTTTTGTGACGGCCCGCCAGTCAATTCCGGGCACTTTGTTGTGGGTGTGTTCCATCGACAGTCGAAGGCCACTGTCGGTGCTGGCACCAATCCCGAGTACGACCTTTTGCAACTTGGCGTCGCGCAGTTGCACTAGCACGGGCGCAGCGTCGGGGTTGCCTGCTGTATCGAGCGACAGAAAAACCGAGTCAAAGAACCCGCTGTCTGATAGCCGCTGTTGTGCCTCAAGCAACTTACCCCGGTCATAGTCTGCGCCGGGCGCAAGGCGGGCCAGGCGACTGACCAGTTGCGGGTCGTAGCGCTGCGTGCCTGTGACCTGCAACGGCCCTAAACGGAAGGGCGCGCCCGAGTCCAGTATCAACGTCAAATGGGCTATTTTGAGGTCCGGGTCGATTTCAGCACGGCTGGAGATGATTTGCCCCAGTGCGTAACGCTTTTCTGTCAGCAATTGCACGGCCCGTGTTTTTGCGGCGTCCCAATCGACTTGGGTAAAGGTCATGCCAGGGCGTAATGACCACGACGCGCGAATGGTCTGGCGCTGCTCGGGCGGCGCACCATCCTTCGAGATCGCGCCTGTGAAATCGATGTTGATGTCGCTGATCTTGACCGGCTCCCCCGGCAGTACAGTAATCAAAATATGGCGCAGGGCAGCCGGGTTCTGAGGTGTTTCGAAAGAAGTTATTTGAACTTCGGGCGAAAAGTACCCAAGCGTGCCCAGCAGGTCCTGCACATTGCGCTGTGCCGCCGTCAAAAGGCGCGCCAACTCATTGGCATCGAGATCGCTCAGTTCCCGATATCTGGACAGCTCAATGTGGCGCAGCAGATAGTCTTGAATACCCTGCGGGGCGCGAATCTCGATTGCGAAGGCAAGGGCCAGGGCGCTGGTTTGAGCTGGTGTTTGAATCTGACTTTGCGCGCGAACCGGCCAGGCAATTCCCGCTGAAAACGCTACAAACAGGGGCCATAGCAACCGTGCCTGAAATTGCGAATGAAAAGGCCCGAACTCAGACCTGTTTTTGCTTCCCCAGTATTTGCTTCCCCAGCGCATCTGCCTATTTTGACAGCAAGCGCATCGCCTCTTCGAGACCCTTGATCGTCAGGGGGTACATGCGCTGGTTCATGATTTGCTGCACCACGCTGATGCTCTGGCGGTACTGCCACACGCCCTGAGGCTCGGGGTTGATCCAGGCAAACTTCGGGAAGGCACTGGTCAGGCGCTGCAGCCATTCCACGCCGGGT
>JANOMD010000207.1:0-8195 GCA_031420135.1 Rhodoferax sp.
GGCAGGGTACGATAGCCTCAACCATCATCCAGAACCTCGCCACCCACCTGCCCATGGAGGAAGCCACACCGCGCGTCACGCCGACCACCCCGCCCGAGCGCCCGGGTGTGCGCCTGCTGGGTCGCTGGACCGCCGCCCGCCTGGCCGAGCCCGCCGTCTGGTCCGCCGTCAACGCGGCGCTTTTGACGGCCGTCGGTGGTGCGGCCCCTGGCACTGCCAACGCCGTGCAATGGGACTTGCGCGAGCTGCTAGGTCTGGACCACACCGGCGCGCAGTTGCTCTGGAATGCGTGGGGCCACCAGTTCCCCGCCGTTCACTGGTTGCCCGACCAGCAGGCCATGTTTGAGCGGGTGGCGCGCTTCACGCTGAGTGGCCCGCAGCCTGCGTCTCTGACGCTGTTTCAGCGCATCTCCACCGTGTTTTGGGCGCGGCTGATGGGCTTGGGCGGCTTGCTGTTTCGCCTGTTCGATCACATCAAGGAGCTGATCGGCCTGATCGGCCAGTTGCTGCTGGACCTGCTGCAGCTTGCACGCGCGCCGCACAAGGGCCCCTGGCGCGACATCTCCGGCCACCTATACCGCATTGGCGCGACCGCCATGCCGATCACGGCGCTGGTGGGTTTTTTGATTGGGGTGGTGCTGGCTTACCTGATGTCGCAGCAGTTGCGCCAATTTGGTGCTGACGCCTTTATTGTCGATGTGCTGGGCATCTCGCTGATTCGAGAACTCGGGCCGGTATTGGCGGCAATATTGCTGGCCGGGCGCTCGGGCTCGGCGATCACGGCGCAAATTGGCGTGATGCGGGTCACCGAAGAGCTTGACGCCATGAAGGTCATGGGCATCGCCCAAGGCTATCGTCTGGTGATGCCGCGCGCCATTGCCATGGCGATTGCGATGCCGCTGATCACCGTGTGGACGACCGTTTCGGCGCTGGCCGGCGGCATGCTGGCAGCCGATATCGTGCTGGGCGTCACGCCGGCGTTTTTTGCCGAGGCACTGCCCGCTGCCGTTCAGGCGTCCAACCTGAGCTTGGCGGTTGGCAAGTCGGTGGTGTTCGGGCTGATGATTGCCCTGATTGGCTGTCACTATGGCCTTCGCATCAAACCCAACACCGAGAGCCTGGGTGAAGGCACCACGGCCTCTGTGGTGACATCCATTACGGTGGTGATTCTGGTGGATGCACTGTTCGCCGTGGTGTTCAAGGATGTTGGCATATGAATGCAGGCGCAGGCAACCCCGTGACCCAGCATGCGGCAGATTCTCTTGAAAGGCGCCAGTTGCCAAGGGAAGTGGTGGTGGACATTCGGGGCCTGTGGTCGATTTTCCGCAATGCCGGCGTGGAGGCAGTGGTTCACAAAAACCTCGACCTGTCGATTGAAACCGGCGAAATGCTGTCTCTCGTTGGCGGCTCGGGCAGCGGTAAAACGGTGCTGCTGCGGAAAATTCTGGGCTTGTCCAGACCCTCACGCGGTACCGTGAAGGTGCTGGGTAAACCGGCGAGCGAACTGGGTGCCGAAGGTGCCGCCAGCCGCGTGGGCATGCTGTTCCAGCACGGCGCGCTGTTTTCGGCCTTCTGCGTGCGGGACAACATCGCTTTCCCCTTGCGTGTGTTACGCACTTTGCCGGACGACTTGGTACGCGACGCGGCCCTGGTCAAGCTGCAAATGGTCGGACTGGACCGAAAACAGGCCGACAAGATGCCCTCGGACCTTTCAGGCGGCATGATCAAGCGGGTGGCGCTGGCCCGCGCCCTCATCATGGACCCGCCGCTGCTGCTGCTTGATGAACCCACCGCCGGGCTGGACCCGGACAGCGCCGATGCCTTCTGCGCGCTGTTGCGCTCGCTGCACCGCGAGCTGAACCTCACCGTGGTCATGGTGACGCACGATCTGGACACCCTGTTTGAACTTAGCACCCGCATTGCCGTGCTGGCCGACAAACAGGTGATCGTGAGCGGTTCGCCCAAAGAAGTGATCGCCTTCCCGCACCCGTTCATACACGACTATTTTCTCGGCGAACGCGGGCAGCGCGCGATGGAGCTGTTGCGCGAATACCCCTTCGCGGTATAAAGCCTGCTTGACACCCTTCGTTGCAACCAGAGACCTTCAAAGAAAACCTGATGGAAAACAAATCCCACGCGATGGCAGCCGGCGCCTTTGTGCTGCTGGTCTCGGCGTTGCTGGTGGCCATGGCGCTATGGCTCACGCGGGACACCAGCGTGCAGCGCATGTACGAGCTCTCCACGCGCGAAGCGGTCACCGGCTTGCAGGCGCAGGCCGGCGTGCGCTTTCGTGGCGTGGCAGTGGGCAAGGTCGTTTCGATCGGGTTTGATCCGCTGAACCAGGGCAACGTCCTGATCCGCATTTCAACCAACGACACCGCACCGATCACCCGCTCCACCTTTGGTACGCTCGGATTTCAGGGCGTGACCGGGCTGGCGTTCATCCAGTTGGACGACAGTGGCGAGTCCAAAGAACTGCTGCCAACCTCTGAAGACGCCGTGGCCCGCATTCCGATGCGCCCGGGCCTGCTGGCCAAGCTGACTGAGCAGGGCACCGCACTGGTGACCCAGGTCGAGGAAGCCAGCCGCAAACTCAATCTGCTACTGGCGCAGGACAACCAAAAACTGCTGTTTGCCGCCGTGCAAAACATTGGCCAGGCCGCCAGCGGCATTGACGATGCGGCCACCAGCCTCAAGCGGTTTTCCGTCAACGCCGACCGGGTGCTCGATGCCCAGTTTGGCCCCCAGAACATGAATCTGCCCAAGCTGGTGCAGGACATGTCCGTCACCATGAAGTCATTGCAGGGCACGGGCGACAAAGTGGGCGCCAGCGTCGAGCGGCTTGGCGCCAGCGCCGACGAGGTCAAGCTGATGGCCAGCGAAGTGCAGTCACTGGCAAAAACCATCAACCAGCCCGGTGGCGTGCTGGAAAAACTTGGCGAAGGCGTGCAATCGCTGTCGGGTGCGGGCCAGGCGCTCAACAGCACCACGCTGCCACGCCTGAACCGTGCCACCGACGAAGCCGCGCGTGTGGCGCGCCAGGTCGGGCGCACCGCGAATGCCGTCAGCGACAACCCGCAATCCCTGATCTACGGCAACGGCCTGGCCATGCCCGGACCCGGCGAGCCCGGCTTTGTGCCACCCGCGGGCAAACCATGAAGTCCGCTGCCATCGGCCGGCCGGCGTCCATAAGGCAAGAACATGAAAGCTGAACCATTCGTCGCTGCGCGGGGCCGAGGGTCCCGCGCCTGGGCTCCCTGTGTCTTGACCGCCCTGATGCTGTCTGCCTGCGCGGCCCTGCCCGACAAGCCGGTTCGCGCGGTCACCTACGACTTCGGGCCAGGCGCTGTCGCGTCGGCTGCGTTGCGCCCTGCCGCGCCAACCCTGGCGCCGCTGGTGCTGGCCGAAATCGAATCCGGCGCTGCGCTGGACGGCACCGCCGTGTTGTACCGGCTGGTCTATTTCAATGCCCAGGAGCTGCGCCCTTACGCCCAGGCCCGCTGGAGCATGCCGCCCGCGCAGTTGTTGCGACAGCGCCTGCGCGAGCACCTGGGCACCAGCCGCGCCGTGCTCAGCCCGGGCGACAGCCTGACCGGCAACCCCAGCCCCTGGGTGCTGCGCGTGGAGCTGGAAGAATTCAGCCAGATGTTTGAATCCGCCACCACCAGCGCCGGCCTGCTGCGCCTGCGCGCCACTGTGGTTCAGGGCTCGGTGCAGGGCGAGAAGCTGCTGGGCCAGCGAACGTTTGTGGTCAGCCGCCCCGCGCCCAGCGCCGATGTGAGTGGCGGTGTGCGCGCCCTGACGGCTGCCAGCGATGCTGTCGTCGTCGAAATCGACCAATGGCTGCAGCAGTTGCGCTAATTCGGATTGACCGCGCCAATCCGGCCCCCCAACTAACCCCGCGCACAGCGTTACGCCGTTCGTATGCCCAGCGTCGAAGAACAACTAGAAAAAGCCGGGCTCCAGGTTCTGGGTGTTTGCAGTGATCTGGCCAGCCAGTCGCAGCATTGGCGCCACGAAGCGGCCTTGATTGAAGACCTGACCAGTGCCGAGGCGCAGGCATTGGGCGCCTTGATGCCGCTGGTGCGCGCAGAGCCTGGCCAGGTGCTGATCCGCGAGGGCGACCTGGGTGACTGGATGCTGCTGATCCTGAGCGGCACGGTGGACGTGACCAAAGCCACCGAACACGGCGAGCTGTCGCGCCTGGCGGTCATCAAGCAAGGCGCAGCGGTCGGTGAAATGTCGATGCTGGACGCGGCACCGCGCTACGCCACCTGCACCGCCATTGACACGGTGGAAGTCGGCGTGCTGACCCGCCAGTGCATCGCCCAGCTGATCCGCGACCACCCGGCAGCAGGGGCGAAACTGCTGGTCAAACTGACCCAGTTGCTGGCCCAGCGCCTTCGCAATACCAGCAATCAACTGGTACGGCTTATTAAAAAACAATAGCAAACTATCTATATAATACGAGAGCTATAGGCGTATTTCATTGTTATTTTCGCGATTTCTACGGTTTTTTTGGCTAAAAATTAACCTCCAAGTTCATTTTTGATGCCAACGCAAGTTCGCAGCCCAGGGTGAGCCCATGGCATTGGCGCGCAGCAAACCGCGGACTTGACCGCATCGTCACAGACTTGTCATTTCAGTGCCATCAAGGCGTCACAAGGGCTGCCTAAGCTCAATGGGCTACTGTGCAAATCACTGAAAGGTACCCCGCGATGAACGCTACCACGAGCGCTGAAAAATTGACCATCCATGGCCACGACGGCGAGAATTACAACACCAGCAACAACCCTTCGCTGAACGACATCATTGACGCGCGTTTGAGCCGCCGCAGTGTCTTCAAGGCCGGCATTGGCTCCGCCGGCGCCGCCGTGCTGGGCACGATGGCTTTGAGTGCCTGCGGCGGCGGCAACTCGGCCGCCACAGCACCCGTCGTGGCAATAGCCGCAGACAAGACACCCCTTGGCTTCAACGCCGTTGCCAAATCCATAGCGGATGCGGTGGTGATTGCCGCGGGCTACACCGCCACGCCGATTTACGCGCTGGGCGACCCACTGACCGCCGCCACGCCCGCCTACAAGAATGACGGCACCGACACCGACTTTGACAACCGTTCGGGTGACCATCACGACGGCATGGAGTACTTTGGCTTGAATGCTGCGGGCACAGGTCGCGATGCCAACGGCAGCGACCGTGGTTTGCTGGCGATGAACCACGAAGCCCTCACCGACCAGTTCCTGCACGCCGGTGGCACCACACCCAACCCGCGTCCGGTGGGCGAGGCCGACAAGGAAATCCCGGCGCACGGTGTCTCGATTGTCGAAGTGCGAAAGAATGCCGCTGGCAAGTTTGAAACCCAGCAGGCTTCCGCCTTCAACCGCCGCGTAACACCCCTGACCCCGATGCAACTGAACGGCGCGGCGCGTGGCAATGCATTGATGAAGACCAAGTTCTCCTCGGCGGGCACCGATTGCCGTGGCACCATCAACAACTGCGGCACCGGCTACACACCCTGGGGCACCTTTCTCACGGGCGAGGAGAACTGGGCAGGCTACTTTACCCGCTCTGCGGCTGATGACGCCGCGCGCGGCGGCGTAACAGCCAAGAGTGTCGTCTCGCTGAATCGCTATGGTCGCACCCAAGGTGCTGCCAGCCGCCACGGCTGGGAAACCGCCGGTACGGCTGACAAATACGCGCGCTGGATCATCAGCCAGACCGGCACCTCCGCCGACGGCAGCGACGATTACCGCAACGAGCTCAACACCTACGGCTACATGGTCGAGATCGACCCGTACGACAAAAACGTCGCCATCCGCAAGCGCACCACGCTGGGCCGCTTTGCGCATGAAAGTGGCGTATTTGGCGTGGTCAAAGAAGGCAAGCCGCTGGCGGTGTACTTGGGCGATGATGCCCGCGGCGAGTACGTTTACAAGTTCGTATCGACCGCCAACTGGTCGGCGGCAGACGCATCACCCGCCAACCGCATCACCACCGGCGACAAGTACCTTGACGACGGCAAGCTTTACGTGGCCAAGTACAACGCCGACGGCACAGGCACCTGGATTGAACTGAGCTTGAGCAACCCGACCGTTGCGGCTGCTACCAACTACCAATTTGCCGACAGTGGCGACTTGGCGATGAACAGCCGCCTGGCTGCCGATGCCGTGGGCGCGACGCGCATGGACCGCCCAGAGTGGAGTGCCGTCGACCCCGCCAGTGGCGAAATCTATTACACGCTGACCAATAACTCCAACCGCAAAGTCTCACCCACCGGCTCGCAACAGGCGGTCGATGCAGTCAACCCGCGCAGTTACCTGGATGCGGACACGGCCTCCAGCGTGTCGCCCGGCAACATCAACGGCCACATCCTGCGCATGCGCGAGGCCAATAGCGATGGCGCTGCCACCAGCTTCACCTGGGACGTGTACTTGTTTGGCGCACAAGCCAATGCGGATCTGGCCAAGGTGAATCTGTCAGGACTGACTAACGACCAGGATTTCTCCAGCCCCGACGGCCTGTGGTTCAGCGCCAAGACCGGCTTCGCCTTTATCCAGACCGATGACGGTGCTTACACCGATGTCACCAATTGCATGATGTTGATTGGTCGCCCGGGTGTCGTGGGTGACGGCACCACGCCCACGCTGAGCTACACCAAGGCCGATGGCAGCACGGTCAACATCCAGACCCGCATGGGCGCGAAACCCACCGCCGCCACGCTACGCCGTTTCCTGGTCGGGCCAGTGGATTGCGAAATCACCGGCTGTGCCGAAACGCCGGATGGCAAAACCCTTTTCATCAACGTTCAACACCCAGGCGAAGCCATTGCCAAGGCGGATATTGGAACCCCAGCCAAGTTCATCAGTCACTGGCCGGGCAATGCTGGTTACGGTGCAGGTGGTGCCTTGGCACGCCCGCGTTCGGCCACCATTGTCATTACCAAGAACGATGGCGGATTGATCGGTAGCTAAATCTCCGCAACAACGGTTTTCGCGACAGAACAATGCAGTTCCGGCCAAGTCGGTTAGCCCGATCACAGAAGTGGTCGGGTTTTTTTATGTCATCTGAGTTGCCAGGCTCTGCTAAATCGCCCGTTGATTCACACGGCGCATCAAGTCTTGCGCACTCTCCTTACGCTCGCTGTAGCGGTCCACCAAGTACGATGACACATCCCGCGTGAGCAGCGTGAACTTCACCAGCTCCTCCATCACATCCACCACACGGTCGTAATAGGCGGAAGGCTTCATTCGCCCGGTATCGTCAAACTCCATGAAGGCCTTGGCGACCGACGACTGATTCGGGATGGTGATCATGCGCATCCAGCGGCCCAGCACGCGCAACTGGTTGACGGCGTTGAACGACTGCGAGCCGCCGCTGACTTGCATCACCGCTAGCGTTTTGCCCTGAGTGGGACGCACTGCACCCAGGCTCAGCGGAATCCAGTCAATCTGCGTTTTCATGATGCCAGTCATGGCCCCATGACGCTCGGGCGATGACCACACCATGCCTTCACTCCAGGCCGCCAAGTCGCGCAGCTCCTGCACTTTGGGATGTGTGTCTGGCGCGCTGTCTGCCAGCGGCAGTCCCTCCGGGTTGAAGGTGCGTGTCTCGCAGCCCATGGCAACCAGCAAGCGCGCAGCTTCCTCGCTCAAAAGTCGGCTGAACGACCACTCGCGCAAGGAACCGTAGAGCAGCAGGATGCGTGGCGGGTGATTGGAATGCGATGCGGGCCGAAGTTGGGCCAGCGAGGGTGCCGAGAACAGCGATTGACTGACGTTGGGGAGGTGGATCATAGGGAAAATTCAACGACGTCAAACGTTTGCCTGCGGCTCCAGCCCGCGCGCCAGCAACACACCTGCAAAGCCACCCACCGCTTGCGCCAACACAAACCCCAGCGCACTGGCAGGCGCAATGCCCGCAAAGCTGTCGCTCATCATGCGGCCCATTACAGCAGCTGGGTTGGCAAACGAGGTACTGGCGGTGAACCAGTAGGCCGCGCCAATGTAGCAGGCCACCAAAGCGCTGGCTTTACCGGGTGCAGACCGCAGGATGACGAAAATCAATCCGGCGGTGGCCACCCCTTCAGCCACCCATTGGCCCCAACCCGTGAACTGGCCCGCCACGTCAAAGCCACCGCGCAGTTTGGCGCTAAATTGAAGGATGGGCAAATCAAACATCAGATGCGCAAGCCAGGC
>JANOMD010000208.1:0-8374 GCA_031420135.1 Rhodoferax sp.
TGCCGGCCCCACCATCGCCCTGGTTGAGGGTGGCCAAGAGATCGGGCGGGCCAACCTTTTCGTGGCCGCCATGGGCGTGTCGGGCTACTGCTTCTGCCTGGCCACACCGGCGCAAACGGCTGCTGACTGGCTGGGTGCCACGGCGCAGGCGTTGACCTGCTATGGCGGCGCGCCCCAGCTCATCGTCCCCGACAACCCGCGCGCCCTGGTCACATTGGCCGATCGCTACGAGCCGGTACTCACCGAGACGGTGCGAGACTTTGCCCGCCATTACGGCTGCTCGGTGCTGCCGGCTCGCGCCTACCACCCGCAGGACAAACCCAAGGTCGAACTTAGCGTGCTGCTGGTCGAGCGATGGATACTGGCGCGCCTGCGCAAATTCCAATTTGCCAGCGTGCAAGAAGTCAACGACGCCATTGCACCCTTGCTGCAATGGCTTAACCAGCGCGCGTTTCAAAAGCTGCCCGGCAGTCGTGCCAGCGTATTTGTCCAAATCGATGCCCCGGCCCTGATCGCCCTGCCCACACAGCCCTGGGAGTGGGCGGTCTTCAAGACGGTGCGCGTACACATCGACAGCCATGTCGAGTTTGAAGGTCACCGCTACAGCGTGCCCAACGCCCTGGTCGGCCTGGTGCTGGAGTTGCGCGTCACCGCCCATGCGCTGGAGGCCTTGCACCGTGGCAACCGGGTGGCCAGCCACATGCGCTGTGCCCACAAAGGCGGCTTTACCACCGCGGTCGAGCACCTGCCCGAACGCCATCAACACCAGGCCCAGTGGACGCCCGAGCGGCTGCTGGCCTGGGGCGAGCGCATCGGGGTGGCCTGCGCTGCCACGGTGCAAAAAATACTGGCACGTCAACCCCATCCCGAGCACGCCTACCGCGCCTGTTTGGGCTTGCTGTCCCTCTCCAAGCGCTATGGCGATGCCCGGCTGGAAGTGGCCTGCGCCTGGAGACCATGGCCCAGGCGCTGGAGCAGCAGCTCACGCAAAGCGGCATCAGCGCCATGAGCTTTGAAGAGCGACTGGCCTTGCTGGTAGACCGTGAGATACACGGCAGGCAAGACCGGCGCTGTGCGCGCCTGCTCAAGACCGCAAAGCTCAAATACCCGCAAGCGGCCATTGAAGACCGGGACAGCCGCAGCACGCGCGGTCTGCAGCGCAGCGCGGTGATGAGCCTGGCGCTGGGTGAATGGGTCAATGCAGGCCACGCCGTGCTGATCACCGGAGCCACCGGCGTGGGCAAGTCGTGGCTGGACACACTCAAAAACACCGATGTCCTGTTGCTTGACGACTGGGGCATGGCCGCCATGGATAGCCAGACACGAGCTGACCTGCTGGAGATTATTGATGACCGGGCCAGCCACCGCGCCACCATCATCACCAGCCAGCTACCCATCGAACATTGGCACGAGTGGATCGGGGATCAGACCATAGCCGACGCCATGCTGGATCGGCTCATGCAAAACCATCACCGTTTCACGCTCACGGGGGAGTCGCTGCGCAAGAAAACCACGCCCCTCAAAGCAAAGGCCGACAACAAACCCAGCGACGTGTAGACCTGGACTGCCCGTAGCCCTGAGCGGGGGCGGGTCATGCATGGGTACATGCAAGACCGGGGGGCCTCCGGCGGCCTGGCAGGGGCCAATCAATTAACTCAAAAAACCAGATACCACGAAAGGAAAAGCAGCCGGAAATGCACACCGGCATAAAATTAAAACGCACAACACCACCCCGCCGGTCACGTGCACCGGAACAGCGGTCACGTTCCCGGAATCACCGGTCACGTTGAACCGGAATACGCAACTGTCGCACTTGCACCGGGTGCACTTTGTGCTGCTGGGCCAACTCGTTGATCGTCTTCTCAGCGGCCAATGCTTGCAGTCCTACCTTGACCTTGAACTCGGCTGTGTGGAACTTGCGTTTCTTTGCTTCAGTTGTCATCGGGTTCTCCTGATGACAGTTTGCTCCTTAAACTATTGTCCAGAAATCGGGGTCCACTTCACTATCTGGCGTATTTGCGCGACCCGACGGCAACAAGCTCTGCGCGCTGCACCGGACCGCCAAATAATGAGAGTTGCCGTCAATCGCGACCTTCGCAGCACAGCCAGCCGACCGGTATCAAGTGCGCGCAGCCTGGGTGCCCTGGTGGTTTAACGATTGGCTGCTTACTGGCGCGCGCCTGGCTCAATCAGTCTGCATGGTGTCGATTCGCATTTCCGTCGGCCAAAAGCCGCACCCAATGGCCTCACAAGGGATCAGATGGGTAATTGGCCCGCCTCGCCCGTTGCTTCTTGCGTTGCCGGTCCAGAAACCAGGCGAGAAAGGGCAGCAGAACCATTGACCCGGGCACGGCCCAGATGAATAGATAGGGGCTGACCGATGATGCCGAGCGGACCATGGTCTTGAGTTCGACTTTTTCCTCGGACGTCCACTTGCCGCCGTTGCGTTGTTTCATCAGCAGCGGCCAGGCACCTTTCATCAGCACCAGCTCGTCGCGAAACCGGCGCTTTTCGCGCTGGTTGCTGGCCAGAAATGAGCAGAACCACACGGGGGCCTGCTTCATCTTGATCTGGAAATGGGTGGTTGAGTCGCTGTCAAACACGGGCGGTGTCACGGCCTGCGACGCCGCTACAGCCGACTCGGGCACTTGCGGGAGCATCCCGCTTTCAACGGGCCTGGTGGAAATGGGTTCAGCCATAGCTGCAATTATCGGGTCCGCGTGATTTTGCGCTGGCGAATCCGCCCCGAGGTTCAGCGCCCCGTATGATCCCTGCGAACATGGCGATGGTGACGCGAGGCATTGACCCAATCGACGCACGGGCACTTCAGCGACCTTCCCAGTACCCACTATGAACCATGCAGTCTCCCGTTTGCGCAGCGCGCGTTTGGCCCGCAGCGTCAAACCATTCCTGGCCCGCGGCGGACCGAAAGGAGAGCGCTGCGCGGGATGTCGTCTGATCCTCAGCCACTGCCTGTGTGCCTTGCGCCCGGCAGTGGCCACTCAGGCGGGCATGTGCCTGATCATGGCCGACATCGAGCCGCTCAAGCCCTGCAACACCGGCTGGCTGATTGCCGATGTAGTGGCGGATACCTTTGCATTTGGCTGGTCGCGCACGGCGGTGGACCCCGCGCTGCTGGCGTTGCTGGCCGACCCGCAATGGCAGCCCTATGTGGTGTTCCCCGGCGAGTTTGTGGCACCAGAGCGGGTGGTGACTGAAGTGCGGCCAGTCGATGGCCTTGCCGAAAAAAAGCCGCTGTTTGTTTTGCTGGACGCCACCTGGCCCGAAGCGCGCAAAATGTTTCGCAAGAGCCCCTACCTCAACCATTTGCCTGTGCTCAGTTTGCAGACCGGGCAACTCTCCAGCTACCGGTTGCGCCGCTCGACGCGGGACGAGCACCTATGCACCTCAGAAGTGGCCGCCGCGTGCCTGGGCTTGGCGGGCGAGTCGCATGCGGCTGAGGTGCTGGCGGTCTACCTGGAGGTGTTCACAATGCAATACCTGAACGCCAAACGGCAATTGCCGGTGGATTGGAATGACGAGGCGCACCAGCGACTGCAGGCATTGCGCGAATCCTAAATGCTACTGTTTTAATATCTAAATAGCTATATTTCACGAGAGCTAGAGGCATTTTTAATGCTTAAAATGCCTTCAAACCGCGTTATATTTGGATTTGGCGAAAAACTCATATCACCCATGATATTGAATTTTGTGCGTCAATCCTTCCCCAGCGCCGCGCAAATCAGCCCTTCATCCAGCGCGGCAAACACAAGGTTTTACTTCGCCACCACCCGCACCATCTCCAGGCACTTGTTCGAGTAACCCCATTCGTTGTCATACCAGGCAATGATCTTGACGAACGTGCCATCCAGCGCAATGCTGGCGTCGGCGTCAAATATGGAGGTGCGGGTGTCGCCCCGAAAATCGGTGGCGACCACTTTGTCTTCGGTGTAGCCCAGAATGCCCTTGAGGGCACCCTCAGATTGCGCCTTCATCTCGGCGCAGATTTCCTTCAGCGTTGCCTCTTTGCTCAGCTCGCAGGTCAAATCCACCACCGACACATCCGACGTCGGCACGCGAAACGACATGCCAGTGAGTTTCTTGTTCAGTTCGGGAATCACCACTCCGACGGCCTTGGCAGCACCGGTGCTGCTGGGGATGATGTTTTCCAGAATGCCGCGCCCGCCGCGCCAGTCCTTGTTGCTCGGGCCATCCACGGTTTTCTGCGTGGCCGTGGCCGCATGCACCGTCGTCATCAGGCCGCGCTTGATGCCCCATTTGTCGTTGAGCACCTTGGCCACGGGCGCCAGGCAGTTGGTGGTGCAAGAAGCGTTGCTGATGATGGCCTGGCCGGCGTAGGTTTTGTCATTCACGCCAAAGACGAACATCGGTGTGTCGTCTTTGCTGGGGGCTGAAAAAATGACTTTTCTGGCACCGGCGGCGATGTGTTTTTCACCGGCTGCCTGGTCCAGGAACAGGCCCGTGGCTTCGAGCACGATGTCGGCGCCGACCTCGTTCCATTTGAGGTTGGCCGGGTCGCGCTCTTGCGTGAGCCGAATTTTTTTGCCGTTGACGATGAGGGTGTTTCCATCGACCGAAAGCTGTCCCTTGAAGCGCCCATGGACCGAGTCGTATTTCAGCATGTAAGCCAGGTAATCCGGCTCCAGCAGGTCGTTGATTGCAACGATTTCAATGTCCGGAAAATTCTGTACTGCAGCGCGCAGCACATTGCGCCCGATGCGCCCGAAACCGTTGATGCCTAGTTTGATTGCCATTTGAACTCCTGAAAAGAAAAACTTATTTACCCAAAATCTTCTGCACCGTCGCCGCGACGTTCTCAGCCGTGAAGCCAAAGTGCTTGAGCAGCTCCGGCGCGGGGGCGGATTCGCCATAGGTGTCAATACCGACCACCGCTGCGCAGCCGTATTTCCACCAGCCGTCGCTCACGCCCATCTCCACGGCAATACGAGGCAGGCCAGCGGGCAAAACTGCGCGTTTGTAGGCCTCAGTTTGTCTGTCAAATGTGGTGTTGCTGGGCATGGAAACCACGCGCACGGCGATCTTTCGCGTGGCCAGAAGCTCTTGCGCTTTCAAGGCCAGTTGCACTTCAGAGCCAGTGGCGATGAGGATGGCTTGGGCTTTCTTTTTCATGCCGACTTCGCTGGGCTCCGCCAGCACATAGGCACCTTTGCTGATCGCATCCAGACCGTAGGCATCAGTCGCGCCAGCAACCGCAGTGTCAGAAGTGCCTTTGGGTGCGTAGCTGATGTTCTGGCGGCTCAGCAGTAGCGCGGTGGGCTTGCTCTTGTTTTGCAGGGCGATGGTCCAGGCCACAGCAGTTTCCGCGGTGTCGCCCGGGCGCCAGACGTCCAGGTTGGGGATCAGGCGCAACGCGGCCGCGTGTTCAACCGACTGGTGCGTGGGGCCGTCTTCGCCCAGGCCGATGCTGTCGTGCGTGAATACATGAATCACGCGCAGCTTCATCAGCGCAGCCATGCGGATGGCGTTGCGGCTGTAGTCGCTGAAGGTTAAAAATGTGCCGCCGTAAGGGATGAAGCCGCCGTGCAAGGCAATGCCGTTCATGACGGCGGCCATGCCGAATTCGCGCACGCCGTAGTTGATGTGGCGGCCACCGGTTTTGGAGCCATCGGCGTTGGCGGTCTGCACCACTTCGCCGGCCAGATCGAAACGCAAACTCGGGGTCGATTTGGTGTTGGTCAGGTTGGAGCCGGTCAAGTCGGCCGAGCCGCCCAGCATTTCCGGCAGGGCCGCCGTGAAGGCTTCCAGCGCCAGTTGCGAGGCCTTGCGTGAGGCGACGGTTTCTTTCTTTTGATCGGCAGCGATGACAGTGTCCACCGCCGTTTGCACAAAGTTTTTGGGCAACTCGCCCTTCATGCGGCGCACAAGCTCTTTGGCCAGGGCGGGGTGGGCGGCCTGGTAGGCGGCGAACTTGGCATTCCAGGCGCTCTCAAGCGCTTTGCCGCTGGCTTTGGCATCCCAATCGGCGTAGATCTCTTTGGGAATCACAAAGGGCGCATACGGCCAGCCCAGCGCTTCGCGGGTCAGCTTGATTTCTTCTGCACCCAAGGGCTCGCCATGGGCTTTGGCGGTGTTGGCGCGATTCGGCGAACCAAACCCAATCGCCGTTTTGCAGATCACCAGGCTCGGGCGCTCGGCGCTGTTTTTGGCATCGGCAATCGCCTGGGAGACGGCGGCGGAATCGTTGCCGTTGATCGGCCCGATCACGTTCCAGCCGTAAGCCACAAAGCGCTGCGCGGTGTTGTCGATGAACCAGGGCGCGACCTGGCCGTCGATGCTGATGCCGTTGTCGTCATACAGCGCGATCAGCTTGTTCAGCTTCCAGGCGCCCGCCAGCGCGCAGGCCTCGTGGCTGATGCCTTCCATCAGGCAGCCGTCGCCCACGAAGACGTAGGTGTTGTGGCCGACCACATCATGGCAAATATCACCATCCTGACGGTTGAACTCCTTGGCCAGAAGTTTTTCAGCCAGCGCCATGCCGACGGCATTGGTCAAGCCCTGGCCGAGCGGGCCGGTGGTGGTCTCCACGCCAGGTGTCACGCCCATTTCAGGGTGGCCGGCTGTTTTGCTGTGCAGTTGGCGGAAGTTTTTCAGCTCGCTCAGGGGCAGTTTGTAGCCGGTGAGGTGCAGCACTGCATAAATCAGCATTGAGGCGTGGCCGTTGGACAGCACCAAGCGGTCGCGGTCAAACCAGTGCGGGTTGGCCGGGTTGTGTTTGAGGTGATCGCCCCACAGCGCGACGGCCATGTCGGCCATGCCCATGGGCGCGCCGGGGTGGCCCGAGTTGGCTTGCTGGACTGCGTCCATTGCCAATGCACGAATTGCATTGGCCATTGAGTGGGTGTTGGCCATCAGAGGTTCCGGGGGTGAGTGGGGGCGGGAAGGTTAGGGTAACCGCGCATTTTAGCGGCGCGACAAGCCGTGAATTAAAGTACCGACCATGCATGGCCTCCACCTCACCGCCGATCTGCGCCACTGCGCCTGTGATGCTTTTTGGCTGACCGATGCCACGCGCCTGGGTGAGCGATGCGTGCAGCTGGTGCAGACTGCGGGCCTACAAGCTGTGGGGCAACTTTTTCACGCGTTTCCCGCCACGGCGCTGGGGCCATCAGGCGTGACTGCCACCGTGCTGCTGGCCGAGTCGCATCTGTGTGTGCACACCTGGCCGGAGCAGCGTGCGGCGACGCTGGATGTCTACGTGTGCAATTTCGGTGGCGACCATTCGGCCAAGGCGCAAGCCTTGATGACCGCGCTGATTGATTTGTTGGCGCCGGCGCAACTGCAGCAGCACCGTCTGCACAGGGGGCAAGCCCAATGAACGCGCAGGCCATGATCCTCGCAGCAGGGCGTGGCGAGCGCATGCGCCCACTCACGGACAGCAGGCCTAAGCCGCTCTTGCAGGTACGCGGCAAGCCTTTGATGCAATGGCCGCTGGAAGCCTTGGCCCGGGGCGGGTTTACCGAGGTGCTGGTCAATACGGCATGGCTGGGCGAGCAGATTTCTCAGACCTTTGGGGCAGTGTTTTCACCGAATGTTTCGATCACTTATTCGCACGAGGGCCGTGACTTTGGCGGCGCGCTGGAAACGGCGGGCGGCATTGCGCGTGCCCTGCCTCAGCTCAGTGATGTGTTCTGGGTGCTTGCGGGCGATGTTTTTGCGCCTGATTTTGAGTTCACAAAGGCAGCAGTGGCGCGCTTTGCCGCCAGTGGCAAGTTGGCGCATCTGTGGCTGGTGCCCAATCCTGATCACAACCTGCGTGGCGACTTTGGCTTGTCGCCCCAAGGCATGGCGCTGAACGCGCCCAAAGACGCAGGTCACATGTTGTCCACCTACAGCACCATCGGTCTGTACCGCAAGGCGTTTTTTGCCCTGCCGTTTTGCGACATTCCCGCAGGCAATCCACAGGGCATCAAAGCCTCGCTGGCACCGCTCCTGCGTGCGGCGATGGACGCAGGCCAGGTCAGCGCGGAAATCTATGCGGGGCAGTGGACGGACGTTGGGACGCCAGCGCGGCTACGGTTGCTCAATCGATAGACATCTTGAGTGAATCAGGTACAAATCTACCTTGAAAATCGAAAGTCGGTGTTTCGAATTTCAAGGTGTTTTCTCAGTTAGTAGAATGGGACTTGCCTGCAAAAACCAGTGAAATCACGAGGGGACTTGCAGCCGAAATTTCCGCTGATTGGAGCTAGCCCATGAATTCCGACACCCCCTCATCCCTCTACGCCAAACGCCGCGCCACTCTGGCCGCCCAGCTTGGCAAAGGTGGCATCGCCATCATTCCGACCGCGCCCGAGCAGCAGCGCAACCGCGACAGCGATTTTCTGTACCGCGC
>JANOMD010000209.1:0-11677 GCA_031420135.1 Rhodoferax sp.
CCTTCCTGGACCGCATGGCAGGCTATTTTGTAGCCGTTGATGGCAATCAGTGCAGGACGCTCGACCCGGCAACGGTCATTGGCATGCGGGCAGCGCGGGTTGAACGCGCAACCCGTTGGGGGGTTCAAGGGGTTGGGCACCTCGCCCTGCACCGGCGTGCGGGCGCGGCCAACGTCGTGCATTTTGGGAATGGCATCGAGCAGCATGCGGGTGTAGGGGTGGCGCGGGTTGGCAAACAACGACTGCTTGTCGGCGAGTTCCACCAGACGGCCCAGGTACATCACGCCAACCTGATCACTGACATGGCGCACCACAGCCAGGTTGTGCGAGATGAACAGGTACGTCAACCCCAGCCTGCGCTGTAGGTCTTTCATGATGTTCAGCACCTGCGCCTGCACGCTGACGTCCAGCGCGCTGGTGGGTTCATCGCACACCAGAAAGTCCGGTTGCGTTGCCAGCGCCCGAGCAATGGAAATGCGCTGGCGCTGCCCGCCAGAGAACTGGTGCGGGTATTTGCTCGCGTCCAGCGGGCTCAGGCCCACCGATTGCAGCAATGCGCCAACGCGGACTTTCAACTCGGCGGGGTCCGTCACCAGACCATGCTCTGCAAGTGGCTCACCAACGATGTCCTGCACGATCCAGCGCGGGTTCAAGGATGCATACGGATCCTGAAAGATCATCTGGATGCGCCTTCGAAGCTGCTTGCCTTGGGGCGTCTTGAACGCAGCATGGGCATCCTGCCCGTCAAAGGTCAATCCGCCGCGGGTTGGCGCGTACAGCCCCACCAGCAATTTGGCCACCGTGCTTTTGCCGCAACCCGACTCGCCTACCAACGCCAGTGTTTTTCCTTTTTCAATCTCAAAACTCACGCCATCCACGGCATGCAGCAAAACGCGGGGTTTGCGTTCCAGCACACGGTTGAGCCAAGGTGCCGACACATCAAATGTCATGGCCAGGTCGTGCGCCTGCACCAGCGCGGTCATGACGGGCTCCCTTCATGCAGCCAGCAAGCGGCCTGCGTCGCCCCGGCCCGGATCAAATCAGGGCGCAGGATTTTGCACTTGTCAAAAACTTGAGGACAGCGTGGGTTGAAGGCGCAACCAGCGGGAATGGCGTCTAGACGCGGCATGGCGCCGTCAATCTGGCTCAAGGTTTCACGGTCTTCTGTGATGTCCGGAATTGCGCCCATGAGGCCTTTGGTGTAGGGGTGTGCCGGATGGTTGATAACCTCGTGCACCGGCCCGATTTCGGCAATGCGCCCGGCGTAGAGCACGGCGACGCGGTCGCAGGTTTCGGCAATCACGCCCATGTCGTGGGTGATCAACATCACGGCCGCGCCGCGCTTTTTGCAGATGTTTTTCAGCAAGGAGATGATCTGCGCCTGGATCGATACGTCCAGCGCGGTGGTGGGCTCGTCGGCCACGATCAGTTTGGGTTCTGCGGCCAGCGCCAGCGCAATCACCACCCGCTGGCGCATGCCGCCCGAAAACTGGTGCGGGTAGTGGTCAAGGCGCTCGGCAGCGGCCGGAATGCCGGTGTCTTGCAGCAGGGAAATCGCACGCGCCTTGGCCTCTTTTGGAGACACCGGAAGATGCGCCAAAATGGTTTCGATCAGTTGCGCTCCCACCGACATCAATGGGTTCAGCGACGTCAGCGGATCCTGAAAAATCGCACCGATACGGCGGCCACGGATGTGGCGCATGGCCTCAAATCCGAGGTTGTCGATGCGTTGGCCTTCCAGCAGAATCTGGCCGCTCGCGATGCGACCAGGCGGCTCCAACAGGCCGATGATGGCCGCGCCCGTGAGCGACTTGCCAGCGCCGGATTCACCCACCACGCCGAGAATTTCTCCGGGTGCGATGTCGAAAGAGATGTCATCAATGGCGCGCAGCGTGCCGTGGCGGCTGGGGAATTCGACGACAAGGTTTTTGACTTCTAGCAGGTTCATCTTAAACGCGGATTCAGCGCATCGCGCAGCCAGTCGCCCAGCAGATTCACACTCAGCGCTATCGCCACCAGCATCAAGCCGGGGAAGACGGTGATCCACCATTCTCCAGAGAATAAAAAGTCTTTGCCGACGCTGATCAAGGTGCCGAGCGACGGCGTGGTGACCGGCGCGCCGACACCCAGAAACGACAAGGTGGCTTCAATGATGATGGCGGTCGCGACGTGCAGGGTGGCCAGCACCATCACCGGCCCCATCACATTGGGCAGCACGTGCCGGCGCATGATGCGCCGGGATGAAACGCCCGTGACGCGCGCCGCCTGCACGTATTCCTTGTTGCGCTCGACCAGCGTGGAGCCGCGCACCGTGCGCGCATAAGGCACCCACCCCGATAGCGTGATGGAGATGATCAGCACCCCAAACGCCAGCGAGGCTTGCGCGTCGGGAAACAGCGCACGGCCCACGCCGGCAATCAGCAGCGCAATCAAGATCGCCGGAAACGACAGCATCACATCACACAGGCGCATCAGGGCAGTATCAATCCAGCCGCCCAAAAAACCCGAGACCAGACCGACAGTAACCCCGATGGCCATCGACAGGATCACCGAGGCAAAACCCACGATCAACGAAATGCGCGCGCCATACATGATGGCGGACAGAATGTCGCGCCCCTGGCTGTCGGTGCCGAGCAGGTATTTGGTACTGCCGCTTGCGGTCCATGCCGGTGGCAGGCGCGAATCGCCCAATTCAAGGGTCGCCAGATCAAACGGGTTGTGCGGTGCAATCATGCCCGCAAAAATCGAGGCAAAAATGCAGATGAACGCCACCACGGCCGCCGCAATTGCCAATGGCGAATTGCGAAAGCTGTAGCCCACGTCGCCCGTCCACCAGCGGGCCAGTGCGCCAGTCACGGGCCGGTCTACTTGTTGACCTTCACGTATTTCCAGGGCATTTCATTGCCAGGGTGCTGCACCAGATCAATGGTCTTCTTGGTGCCCCAGTTCAGCGCCTGCTGGTGCAGCGGAATGTGGCCCACGTCGTCTTGATGGATTTTGATCGCCTCTCGAATCATCTCGTTGCGTTTTTTGTCGTCAGTCTCTGAAGCAACCTGGCTGGTCAGCTCATCGACCTTGGTGTTGCTGTAGGCGCCCAGGTTGAACTGGCCGCGCCCGCCGTCGCCGGGTGATGACAGGATGGGGTACATCACGTTGTGCGCATCGACTGTGCTGGAAGTCCACCCCAGCATGTAGAAGCTGGTGTCGCGGCGCAAGATTTTTGGGAAATAGGTGCCCTTGGTTTCGGCTTCCAGGTTGATTTTGACGCCCACGCGCGCCAGGTTGGCCGCCACCGCCTGGCAAATGGCGGCATCGTTCACGTAGCGGTCGTTAGGGCAGTTCATCTTGATTTCAAAACCAGCCGGATAGCCTGCCTCAGCCAGCAGCTTTTTGGACGCTTCCGGGTCATACGGCAGGCGTTTGGCCAGGTCAGGTGCATAACCCTTGACCTGGGCCGGAAACATCTGCGCAATGGGTGTGGCGGCCCCACGCATCACGTTTTTGGCAATGCCGTCCACGTCAATCGCCTGGTAGAACGCCTGGCGCACGCGTTTGTCCTTGAACGGGTTTTTGCCCTTGACGTTGGAGAACAGCAGCTCGTCGCGCTTTTGGTCCATGCCAAGGAAAATTACGCGCAGCTCTGGCCCTTGCAATACCTTGAGGCTGGCGCTGCTCTTGATGCGGTCTACGTCTTGCACGGGCACGGGTTCAATCACGTCCACTTCGCCTGACAGCAGTGCTGCCACCAGCGTGCTGGCATTGCCGATGGGGGTGAAGATGACTTCATCCACATTGCCCTCGATCGGGGCCCAGTAATTGCCATTGCGCGAGAAGGTGGTGCGCACGTTGGGCTGGCGCTCGCGCGCGCGGTACGGCCCGGTGCCGTTGGCGCGGAAGGACGCGGCGTTCTCGATCCCTTTGCGGCGGTCCACCGGCTTGGTGGCCTGGTTGTCTTCGCACCATTTCTTGCTCATCATCAGCCAGTTGGTAAACAGCTCGGGCAGGATCGGGAACGGCGCGTTCAGTACAAAGTCAATCGCGTGGTCGTTGATCTTCTTGATTTCCTTGATCTGGCCGACATAGGTTTTCATGTCGGAACCCGCGTCTTTGGCGCGCTCATAGCTGAAGACCACGTCATCGGCCGTGAATGGTGTGCCGTCATGAAACTTCACGCCCTTGCGCAGGTTGAAGCGCCACACCGTGGGCGAGGTCTGCTTCCAGTCGGTGGCCAGGGCCGGTGTGAGCTTGTAGTCGCGCCCACGCGTGACCAGCGGCTCGTAGATGTTGTTGAGCACGGTCAGCTGCAATGACTCATTGAGCGAATGCGGGTCCAGCGACAGCGCATCACCCTGGTTGGCAATTTTCAGGGTGACGGCAGATGCTGCAAAACTGCTTGCAACCAAGGTCGCAGCCACCATCATTGAAAGCGGATTTTTTTTGAGTTTCATGAAAGTTTCCAGTTTGAAAATAAACGACAACGAAAAAAAGGGGTGCAATCAGTTTGAAGGCAACGGCATCGCATGCTCCACAAGGCTTGCATGCAAGGCAGAACCCAAGGGCAAAATGTCATCGTTGAAGTCATACCGGCTGTTGTGCAGATAACAGCTCCCTGCCCCGCCTTCACCTTCAGCGTCCACCGCACCCTGACCAATGCGCAGGTAGGCACCCGGCTTGGCTTGCAGCATGAACGAAAAATCTTCCGCGCCCATGCTCGGCTCCATGTCGCGCACGACTTTGTCGGCGCCGACCAGGCTTTGTGCCACTTCAGCGGCAAAGTGTGACTCCAAAACCGAATTGATGGTGGCGGGGTAACCGTCTTCATAGGTCACCTGCGCAGTCGCGCCAAACGCCTGCGCGATGGTACCGCACAGCTCGGACAGCCGCCGCTGGAGAGTGGCCTTGACGATGGGGTTAAAGCTGCGCACAGTGCCGACCAATATTGCACTGCCTGGAATCACGCTGCTGGCCGACAACTCACCAGCGCGTATGGCACACACACTGATGACAGCGCTGTCAATCGGCCTGACATTGCGCGCCACAATGCTTTGGATCGCGGTGATGATGTGCGCGCTGACCAGCACCGGGTCCACTGTGTTGTAGGCATGCGCACCGTGGCCGCCATAACCGGTCACTTCAATGGTGATGCGGTCTGACGCCGCCATCATCGGCCCGGGATTGACGCCAATCGTGCCGGGTCGCATACCCGGCGCGTTGTGCATGCCGTAGATCGATTGCACCGGGAAACGGTCAAACAGGCCGTCGTGCATCATGGCCCGGGCGCCGGCGTAACCTTCTTCCCCGGGCTGGAAAATAAGCACGGCGGTGCCATCAAAATTGCGGGTTTCAGCCAGGTAGCGCGCCGCACCCATCAGCATGGCGGTATGCCCATCGTGGCCGCAGGCATGCATCAAACCCGCCTTGGCAGACTTCCAGCCAAAATCATTGTGCTCGGCCACTGGCAATGCATCCATGTCGGCGCGCAGGCCAATCATTTTGCCACTGTCCGTCTTTTGACCCCTGATCACCGCAACCAGTCCGGTTTTGCCAATTTGTGTGTGAACTTCGTCCACGCCACACAGCTTGAGCCCTGCTGCCACGCGCCCACTGGTGTACACCTCTTCAAAGCCCAGCTCTGGGTGGGCATGAAGATCGCGCCGGAAGGCGGTCAGTTCGGGGTGAAATTCTGCGATGCGGGCGAATGCCCGCCCGTTGGCCGAATAGCCGAGTGAATTGAGGCCCGAACCCATCAATGTCCTCCTGCGTTGGTCATCCGCAACCGCGGGTCCACCACAAAATACAGCAAATCAACCACCAGATTGATCACGACGAAAATCAATGCAATCAAGCACAAATAAGCTGCCATCACGGGAATGTCGGCAAAGGTGACCGCCTGTATGAACAGCAGACCCATTCCGGGCCACTGAAATACGGTCTCGGTGATGATGGCGAAGGCGATCAGCCCGCCCAGTTGAAGGCCGGTGATCGTCATGACCGGAACCAGCGTGTTTTTCAGCGCATGGCCGAAATGGATGGCCCGGTTGCTCAAGCCCCTGGCGCGGGCAAACTTGATGTAGTCGGTGCGCAGCACTTCCAGCATTTCAGAGCGCACCAGCCGCATGATGAGCGTGAGCTGAAACACGGCGAGCGTGATGGCGGGCAGCACAATGTGATGCCATCCGTCAGCAGTCAGCAGACCGCTGGTCCACCATCCGAACTTGGCCGTCTCGCCCCGGCCAAAACTGGGAAACCAGCCCAACACAACGGCGAACAGCAAAATCAGCAATATGCCAATCAAAAAGGTTGGCAACGACACGCCAATCAGCGAAACCGTCATGAAAACGTGGCTCATAAAACTGTTGCGTTTGAGCGCTGCGTAAACCCCCATCGGAATGCCGAGCGACAGGGCCAGCAGTGCCGCCACCAGAGCAAGCTCCAACGTGGCCGGAAAACGCTCCGCAATCAAACGGGAAACCTTGGCCCCCTGACGCAGCGACAGGCCAAACTCACCTTGCACCGCGTTCACCAAAAAATGCCAATACTGCACGAAAAAGGGCTGATCAAGCCCCAGGTCGGCCCGCAGTTGCACGATCTGATCCGGCTTGGCATCTTGCCCGAGAAGAAAAACCACCGGGTCGCCCACGTACTGAAACAGCATGAACGCGATGAAGGCCACCACCACCATGACGATGACAGCCTGGATCAGGCGCTGGAGAACAAAAGCGAACATTGGAGAAGGCGTGCTCAATCTGAAAATTCAGGGCTGAATCTAGCAGAGCAATTGCCGTGCCGCTACGGGGGTTTCCATGATTGCCGTTCAAGATGTGCCTGAAGCTTGCCAGCGGTTGTAAACTTGAGCAATAGACAGTACGAGCAACTTGATCTTGGAGCACCTTCGCTCCATCCGTGCTGACCTCTGCGCAGCGAAGAACGATGCGCGCGAAGTTAAAACGCAGGTGACACGACTGGAGCGGCTGTTTGTTGACTGGCCACGCCCGCCAACTTCACTTGGCCATACCAAGCCCGCGTTGTGGTGCGCGTGTTGTCACTGTCGGTCATGATGCCAATGCCCACCAGCGCGCCAGGCGCCTCACCAAAAGCCTTTTCAAAATCAGCACGGATATTGCGCTCGTAATCCATCCACAGGTTGAGATTTTTGGCGCCCGACTCAACCACGATCTTGCGAATGCGATCCGTGCGCGGACTCATGATGACGCTGCCTGGCGCTCGGTCATTGCACCAAACATACATCAAAGTGGCGTAAGGCAAAGGCTCCCCTGAAATTGCATGCGCCAGCTCGGACAGCATGGCATTTTTGGCAGAGAACCGGGAGCGGTCACCCTCGAACACCAAAACGATTCGCACGGGTGAATCATCATTCTCCCGAATTGCCAGGTCCGCCATCGAGATCAATGCCGGCACCTTCCAGGAGAACTTGATTTGGGTCAATTCTTCCGGCGCGATGTGGACTTTTTGTCGCAACAGGCTGGCGGAAGATGTCGCGGTGACGACCATGGCATCGCGTCCGTCAACCCGCGCAAAAGCGTAGTCCGTCGCAAGCTTGCCGGGCAGCTTGAAATGTTGCCATTGCGGCTCGTTCAGGGTCATTGGCGCAGGAGTGCCGGGCATGGCCAGCGCGCTTCTGGACCATGCATTGTCAAGCGCCAATGGCTCGGCACCGTCGCTTTCGGAGCTCAATCCGGCTGACGTTCCGATTGACGAACAGGCCGACAGCGCCATCAACAGCACAAAGGTCGAAAGTGTGAAAACTGAAGAAACGGCCTTGTTGAATTGAAGCATGCAAATTTCCCGCCGCATTTTTTTGGCATTGCAGCATTACGCAAAATAGACGGCTCCCCGAATCAGCGCGTTACTTTTTCTTACGCTCTTACCTTTAGATAAAAAAAATCACCCAGTCCGAAGACTGAGTGACTTTCAATGCTTTTATCTTTAACTGATCAGCCTTGGCACGGGCCAAGGCAATATCAGCGTCAGATTAGAACGTGTGCTTCACGCCCAGGTCGAAACCAGTGGAACCACCGTTAACATTGGTTGTAGCACCGTTAGCTGCAAATCGGGAACCGCCAGAATTGGAGATAGTGGCAATCGTTGCATACACGCCGGTGCGCTTGCTCAAGTTGTACTCATAGCCCAAACCGAGCATTTTTCCAATTGCGCCATTGGTGTCGGTCTGCGACATTGCAGCTTTGACCAGGCCTGAACCCAGGGGAGCGGTAACACCAAAGACAAAGCCTTTGGTGTCTGGCAGCCCGGTGTTCTCGTCACGGTTGTACGAACCCATGATCTTGACAACGCCGAGATCATAAGAACCGCCAAGGCTGGAGGAAGTCACGTCAGTGCTGACGCTGGTCGTGGTCTTGCCATAGCTCAGGCCAACGCTGATTGGACCTTGGGCGTAAGCCAAGCGCACGCTGTTGCCGCTACCTGCATTGCTGCCAGCGGGTGCTGCTGCGTTGGAGCTGTTCTCACCCAAGTAGGTTTGAACTTGAGCGTTGAAACCGCCGAAGCTTGGTGACAAGTAGCCGAAGGAGTTGGAAGCGCGAACCGTGGTAAGACCACCGGTGCTGCCAGTCAGGGCCAAATTAGATGCAACACCTTGAGTTCCAAACGGATCATAGAAGGTGTAGTTCCAGAAATGGGGCGTGTAGTCACGGCCCAAACGGATCTCACCCCAACCACCCATCAGGGAAATCGTGGATTTACGACCGAAAATCAGGCCGCCATTGCCAGCTACAGTAGTTTGGTTGTCCAACGAGGTTGAACCGCTCGTGCCGTTGTCGGGATTCAGGTCAGCATCCATAAAAATGTTGGCCTTCAAGCCGCCGCCGAGGTCTTCGGTTGCCGAGATGAACAGCTTGCTGCTGGTCACGCCGTTTTTAGCCATCGCGGTTTTGTTCGAAACATCACCGTTGCCGATAGCCAAACGCAGGTCAACGCCGCCACCCAAGGTAACGGAAGACTGTGCAAATGCGCCAATCGCTGTCAGTGCAGCAATTGCTACGAGAGTTTTTTTCATTTCAATTTTCTCCAAGGTTAAACATAGGGCGCCGAAAGAGGGTTCGAGAGTTTCGGCTCCCCGGGCCAACCTCCTATTTCAGGAAGTTGGGTCTATTGAAACAGAGGCGCGCAAGCTTGGCAAAGAAAAAGCCCTTAAAAGTCGGCAATGCCTATGCTTTCGTTGTTGAGTCGCAACAGGTGAAACTCGAATCGGGATTTGACGCCAGACGGATCACGCGTCGAATCCATTTCAATCAATATTTAAACTAATATTGGCGCTTAAATTGGAGCTTAATTATGGAGGCACTATTTGCAGCAATGACCGTCAGCATGTCGGAATTCAAAAGAAATCCGGCTTCGGTACTGCGCCAAGCTGGCGCAAGACCGGTGGCGGTGCTGAATCACAACAAGGCGGCGTTTTACATGGTTGAGCCAGAATTGTTCAAGGCGATGAGTGAAAAATGGGCTGCACCCAGCAAGCAGGAAATTACCTGGCAGCGCGGTGAGGCCGATCGGCGCCGGGCGTCCACAACTTGAGCCGGTCAACGACAATCTTCCGTATGCCCACTGCGAGCCACCCAAACCATCCAGTCGACGCGTTAATTGGTGCAGCAGACGCCGCCTTGCGCACGTTGTTCAGTCCGCCGCGCAGCACCAGAGCCTGTCCGACCTTGACCGACCAGAACTCTGAACTGACCGAGCCCGAACGAGCCCATGCCGCTGGGTTGATGCGAATCAACCATGTTGGCGAAGTATGCGCCCAGGCGCTCTACACCGCGCAGGGTCTGGTCACACAGGACGAAGCCCTGAAGGCCCATTTTCTCGCTGCCAGCAAGGAAGAGGCGGACCACCTGGCCTGGACCCGGGAGCGGCTCGACGAATTGGGCGACCGGCCATCCTTGCTGAATCCGCTCTGGTATGCGGGTGCCTTTGCATTGGGGCTGATTGCGGGGCGGCTGGGCGACAAAGTCAGTCTGGGGTTCGTGGAGGAAACCGAAGCCCAGGTGCAGGCGCACCTGCAAGGCCACCTGACGCAATTGCCTGAAGGCGATCACGCTTCGCGCGCCATCGTGGCCCAGATGCGTGACGACGAAGCGCGCCATGGCCAGGAAGCCCGGCGGCTGGGCGCGCAAGAATTGCCCCAGCCAGTCAAGGCACTGATGCGCTCAGCCGCCAAGGTGATGACGACCGTGGCGTACCGCATCTAAAGTTTAGGCTTCAAGCAGCTCGAAACTGGTCGAAATTTCAGCCGTTTTTCCCAACATGATGGTGGCTGAGCAATACTTGTCATGGCTCATGGCAATGGCGCGCTCGACCGCCACCGCAGGAATGCCCTTGCCGGTCACCGTGAAATGCATGTTGATGCGGGTAAACACCTTGGGCTCTATGTCAGCCCGCTGGGCTGCCAACTTGACGCTGCAAGCCCGCACATCGTGGCGGCCACGCTTGAGGATCAACACCACGTCATAGGCGGTGCAGCCTCCGGCACCAGCCAGAAAAGTCTCCATCGGGCGCGGTGCCAGATTTTGGCCGCCATTTTCGGGTTTGGCGGCATCGGGCGCGCCGTCCATGACGAGCGTGTGGCCGCTTGCGGTTTCGGCCAAAAATCCCATACCCGAGCGTGTGCCCGTTCCACCGGTCCAACTGACTGTGCATTCCATGATTGATCCTGTGCTGTGTCAAAAACCCGGATTGTCGCAGCGGCAGCGCCAGCGCCAGCCGCCCTGGCGCGACGATTATCATTCGAGGCCCCACGAGGTTGACCATGACCATCAAATACCTGACTCCCGCCGATTACCTGAAAAAAATCCTGACCGCGCGCGTCTATGACGTGGCCGTCGAGTCTGCGTTGCAGCCGGCTGCGGCCTTGAGCAAACGCCTGCACAACACGGTGCTGCTCAAGCGCGAGGACCAGCAGTCGGTGCGCACCTTCAAACTGCGCGGGGCTTACAACAAGATGGCGCATCTGACGCCCGAGCAGCTCAGCCAGGGGGTGATTTGCGCCTCCGCAGGCAACCACGCGCAGGGTGTGGCCCTGGCGGCGCGGCACCTCAAGGCGCGGGCCGTGATCGTGATGCCCTGCACCACACCCCAGATCAAGGTCGATGCGGTGCAAGCCCTGGGAGGCGAGACAGTGCTGTTCGGCGACAGCTACTCGGACGCCCATTCGCACGCCCTCAAGCTGCAACAAAGCCAGAACCTGACTTTCGTGCACCCGTTTGATGACCCCGATGTGATCGCCGGCCAAGGCACCATCGCCATGGAAATCCTGCGCCAGCATCAGGGGCCGCTGGACGCCGTATTCGTCGCGATAGGCGGCGGCGGCTTGATCTCGGGGGTCGCCAATTACATCAAGTTGGTGCGCCCTGAGATCAAGGTGATCGGTGTGCAGATGACCGATTCGGACGCCATGATGCAGTCGGTAGCCGCCAACAAGCGCATCACCCTGGCCGAGGTCGGCCTGTTCGCGGACGGCACCGCCGTGAAACTGGTAGGCGCGGAGACCTTTCGGATTGCGCGTCGGCTGGTGGACGACTATGTGGCCGTGGACACCGACGCCGTCTGCGCGGCCATCAAGGATGTGTTCGTAGACACCCGCAGCATCGTGGAGCCCTCGGGCGCGATGGCGGTTGCGGCCATCAAGCAATACGTGGCGACGCAC
>JANOMD010000210.1:0-4637 GCA_031420135.1 Rhodoferax sp.
TGCTCGGCCACCAGCATCGGCATGCCCTGCGATTTCAGCACCAGCAGCGCTTGCAGAATCGACTCGACCAGCACCGGCGCGATACCTTCGCAGGGCTCATCCAGCAACAGCAGTTGCGGCTGGGTCATCAGCGTGCGGGCGATCGCCAGCATTTGCTGCTCGCCGCCGCTCATTTGGCTGGCGCGGCGGTGCAGCATGGGCACCAGCGCGGGGAACAGCGCAAGCGCCTGCGCCTCGTTGCGCGCCACCTGCCCGCGCGCGGCAATGTGCAGGTTTTCGCGCACGCTCAAATTGGCAAACAGGCGGCGGTCTTCCGCCACATAGCCCAAACCGGCCAACGCGCGTCGATGCGCAGGCAGGGCGTCAATAACTCTATTTTGATAGCTTATTGTGCCGGTTACACGGGGGCCACAGCCGATAATGGCTTGCAGGAGCGTTGATTTGCCGGCACCGTTGAGCCCTTGCAGCAGCACCAGCTCACCGGGCTTGACCTGAAGCGACACGTCAAACAAAGCCTGCGCTGCACCCCACCAGGCGTTCAGGTTTTTGACCTCAAGCATGCAAGGCGCCTTCATCCATCGGCTCAGCCTTCGCGTTGAATGACTGCCCCAGATAGCGGCTGCGCACTTGCGGGTTTTGGGCGATTTCATCCGGCGTGCCTTGCACGGCAAGTTGACCGTCAATCAACACCAGCACGCGATCTGCAACACCAAAAACGGCATCCATGTTGTGCTCGGTGTACAGCACGGCAATACTGCGCCGGGCGAGCGACTTCACCAACCGCATCAGGTCAGCGCGCTCCGGGCCAGCCAGGCCCGCAGCGGGCTCGTCCAGCAGCAGCAATCGCTCGGAATGACGCGGTTGTTGATCTGTTGCAGCGATGCCGGCCAGCGCCAGTGCCAGCTCCAATCGCTTCTTGGCACCATACGGCAAGCCCAGCACATCGGCCTGTGCAAGATGCGCCAAGCCGACTTCGGCCAGATGTCCCAACGCGCCTTGCGCATTTGTCGCGCGCAAAGCACGCCAAGTGGAAAGCCCCTGCGCATTGGCCAGTATCAGCTGCACATTTTGAAGCACGGTCAACGCCTCAAAGGTCTGCGCGACTTGAAAGGTGCGGGCGATGCCGCTCTGTTGCCTGCGCGCAGCGCTCCACCCTGTGATCGATACGCCGCACCACGCAATGTCGCCCGACGTGGGGATGTGCTGGCCCGCGATGCAGGCGAAGCAGGTCGATTTGCCCGCGCCATTGGGGCCAATCAACGCCACGCATTCACCACCCTTGATCGCAAAGCTGACACCGTTGACGGCCTTCACGCCGTCAAAGTGCTTGACCAGGTGGCTGACTTGCAGCATCAGCCCTGCTGACCTTTGCGCTGCTTTTGCACAACGCCCAGCAAGCCGCTGGGGGCCAGCACCATGATCAGCATCACAAACACACCTAACGCGCCGCGCCAATACTCAAAGTTGCGGCCCAGCTCGGCACCCGCCCCCACCAACACCGCGCTGCCGACCGCCACGCCCCACAGTTGATGCACACCCCCAAGCAGCACCACCAACAGCGCATCGACCGACATCGCGACGCTGGCAGCAGATGGAAACACCGCGCCTTTGTGCGCTGCAAACAAACCACCCGCCAGAGCCGCCAGCACGGCACTTTCGACGAAGATGCGGTATTTGATCCAGTGCACCGGCAGCGCACTGGCCTGCGCGCGCACCGGTGCATCACGCACCGCCTGCAGCGCTGCGCCAAAGCTCGATTGGCTCAAGGTTTTCAACATCCAGACACTCAAGCACGCCAAGCCCAGCAGCAACGCGTAAAACAGCCCGCGAGTTGCTGGCACGACCAAATTCAGACCGATCACACCGTTGTCACCGCCGGTCAAAGCCACCCACTGCGAAGCCCCCGCCCACACCACCTGGGCCAGCGCCAGCGACAGCATCGCCAAATAGACACCGCTGCTGCGCACCACCACCGCGCCAAACGTGGCCGCAACGATCAGTGCCAGCGCACACCCGCAGGCCAGCGCCAGCGGCAACGTGGCGCCCCAGGCCATGTGGCTAAGCGCCGCGCCATAGGCACCCAGCGCGAAGAAGGCGGCATGCCCAAAGCTGACCAGGCCGCCCAACGCCATCACGCTTTGCAGGCTGATGCCAAAGATCATCAGAATCAACGTGTCTGCCGCCAATGCACGCCAGTAATCACCCGCCAACCAGGCTGCGCTGTAAACCAGTAGAAACACGATGAACACAGCGGCGGCCCAGGCAGGTTTTTGGGGCAGGCGCATGAATTTCTGCGCCAGTTCGCGTGGCCCTGCATCATGCGGCTGACCCATGATGCCCAGGGGCCGCACCGCCAGCACGACGGCCATCGTCAAAAATACCATCACCAACGTGGACTGCGGAAACAGCGCGGTGCCAAACGCGTGAATCAGCCCGATCAACAAGGCTGCGATGAAGGCCCCGCTGATGCTGCCCAAGCCCCCGGTGACGACCACGACAAAGGTCTCGACCACCACGTTCACATCCATCTGCAAGGTGGCGGGCTCACGCGGCAACTGCAAGGCACCGCTTAAGCCTGCCAGCCCACAGCCCAGCACCACGGCACCCAGCATCAGGGGTTTGGGATTGACGCCCAGCGCATCGAGCATGCTGCGGTCTTGCGTTGCCGCGCGCAAACGCTGGCCAAAGCGGGTTTTGTTCAACAGCAGATGCAAGCCCAGCCAAACCAGCGGCCCCAGCGCAATCGTCACCAACTGGTATTGCGGGAAGAATTCACCACCCATCTCTACCGAGCCTTTGAGGCCGGGAAAGCGCGGCGCAAACACCTCATCTGGCCCAAAGCTCCAGCGCATGGCATCGTGCATGGCCAGGCTGAGGCCAAATGTTGCCACCAACTGGTAGAGCTCGGGCACGCCGTACATGCGCCGCAGCAGCACAAATTCGGCCACCGCGCCCGCCAGCGCTGCGCACCCAGCGCCCATCAGCATGGCGACAGCGTACAGCGCAGCGCTGTCGCCCCAGGCGGGAAACCAGTGCGTTACCCAATGCGCCGAGACCAGCGCACCGAGCATGAAAAAACTGCCGTGCGCGAAATTGACGATGCGCGTGACGCCGAAAATCAACGTCAACCCGGCAGCCATCAGGAACAGCGTGGTGGCGTAACTCAGCCCGTTGAGCAACTGGATGACGATTGACATCAAGCGCGGGCTCGGCTTGCAGGCTAGTCAAGCCATCGGGTGAAGTCTTCGACCGGCACCCGTGGCGTGAGGAAAGTATTCACCAGATCGGCTTCGTCGGCAACGCCAAGCGACATGCCACACACCAGCATTTCATCGGGACCGGCGCCGATATGCGGCAATATGATTTTGGCAAAGCCGTTCCACGCGGCTTGCGGACAGGTGTGCAGGCCGCGCCCACGCGCCGCCACCATGATGCTTTGCATGAACATGCCGTAATCGACCAGACTGCCGCGCTCCAGCACGCGATCAACCGTGAACATCAAGCCCACCGGCGCATCGAAAAACCGGTAGTTGCGCTGATGCTGTGCGTGCATCTTGTCCTTGTCGGCCTTGCCAATGCCCAGCAGGCCATACAGCCCCCAACCGTTTTCGCGGCGCCGTTCAATGTAGGGGCTGGTCCATTTGGTCGGGTAGTAGGCGTATTCCTCGCGGTATTCAGCAGCCAGCGCCGGGTTGTCCCGCATAGCATCGTGCGCAGCACAAACTTTGCTGACCAGCGAGTCGCGGCTTGCGCCTTGCAACACATAGGTCTTCCAGGGCTGGGTGTTGGTGCCGGACGCAGTGCGGCTGGCCACCTGCAAAATATCGGCAATGGTCTCGCGCGGTATCGGTTGCTGCGTGAACGCACGGGTGGACATGCGCGAGGTGATGGCGGCATCCACCACGGCGGCGTTGGCGTTGGTTTGATTGATGGACATGACTGAAGGTGCTCGGTTTGAACAAATGGGCTTTGAACGGCAGGAGGTCGAATTTGACCGCAAAGCAATGATATCTGGCGCAGGCAACCGTTCAAGGTGAAGGGCTAGATGCCTCGCCCGAATGTGAATTTAATTAACCTGTAGGTTAATTTTTTGGTCAAAACTGCCGGTTTTAGCCTAAAAAATCGACCAAATCGGCATCTAGCTCTAGTATTATATAGATAGTTTGCTATTTATAATGTAGCATCTACAATTTGAATCATCACGCCTTTCCACCCTCGCGCAAGCTTCCAAAACCGCCCCACCCCTCAAAACCAGACCGTTTCCCCAGGCACTCATGAAACCCTATCGCAAAGGTGAACGCTAAATGATCGATCTTCTGGTCAAAAATGCCACCCTGCCCGATCGGCGAGGCACCATGTCGATTGCCGTTCAGGATGGAAAAATCGTCGAGGTCACACAAGGTCTTGACGCTCCCGCCCGGGAGGTCATCGATGCCGACGGTTTGCTGGTCAGCCCGCCCTTTGTCGATGCGCATTTCCACCTCGACTCAACCTTGAGCTACGGCCTGCCGCGCATCAACCAGAGCGGCACCTTGCTCGAAGGCATTGCGCTGTGGGGCGAACTCAAACCACTGCTGACACAGGATGCGCTGGTTGAACGCGCCTTGACCTACTGCGATTGGGCGGTGGCGAAGGGC
>JANOMD010000211.1:0-11415 GCA_031420135.1 Rhodoferax sp.
AAGGCGGTCGCCAATGAAATGCAAACGAACACCATCCGCCTTGAGCTGCGGTACCTCCCGGGAAATCGCCACGACCAACAAATCCATCAGGCCGGCGACCTCATCGGGTGGACGGTTCCAATTCTCCGACGAGAACGCGAATACTGTCAAGACGGCAACATGCCGCGCAGCACAAGCCTTCACGCAGCGCTTCAGCGAATCAATGCCTTGTTTATGCCCTGCAATTCTGGGCAGATATCGCTTTGACGCCCATCGACCATTGCCATCCATCACGATGGCGATATGGTGCGGGACTTTATTCATCGAAATGCAGCCAGTGAAGCAGCGGGCTTGGTCATCAATTTCATACCGCCATGATGTCCTGTTCTTTGGCGGCGATCAACTGATCAATGGTGAGAATATGTCGATCCGTTGTCTTTTGAATCTCCGATTCTGATCGCTTCTGGTCGTCTTCTGAAGCCAGCTTGTCTTTCACAAGCTTTTTAACCGCATCATTGGCATCACGGCGCAAATTGCGCACGGCGATTTTTGCATTCTCGCCTTCTCCTCTGACGACTTTGGTCAATTCCTTGCGGCGCTCTTCCGTCATTGCAGGCATGGGCACCCGAATCAGGTCACCCATTGAGGCCGGATTCAAGCCCAAATCGCTTTCGCGAATCGCCTTTTCAATCTTGGCGCCCATCCCTTTTTCCCACGGCTGGATGCCTATGGTTCGTGAATCAATGAGCGTCACATTGGCAACTTGACTGATGGGCAACAGAGCTCCGTAGTAGTCCACTTGCACGGAGTCGAGCAGGGCCGGGTTGGCCCGTCCAGTGCGGATTTTGGTGAGATTGGATTTGAAAGCATGGATCGACTGATCCATTTTGCCTTCGACGTTTTTGCGAATTTCATCGATCGTCATACTCTTCTCCTCGAACTAGCCGCTTGCTGACGCACATCCCCTGTGCGCCATTCGATTGTCAGGCATAAACCAGGGTGCCTTCGTCTTCACCCATTGCCACGCGTTTGAGTGCACCGTGCTTGAATATTGAAAACACCTTGATCGGCAGCTTCTGGTCCCGGCAAAGTGCAAACGCCGTGGCGTCCATGATTCCAAGGTTTTTGGAAATGGCCTCATCAAAAGACAGTTTCGAGTATTTCGTAGCTGCCGCGTTTTTCTTCGGGTCCTCGCTGTAGACGCCATCGACTTTGGTAGCTTTCAGCACAATCTGCGCGCCGATTTCGGCGCCGCGAAGTGCAGCCGCCGTATCGGTCGTGAAGAAAGGGTTCCCGGTGCCGGCCGCAAAAATCACGACTTTGCCCTCTTCCAGGTATTGCAGCGCTTTCGGTCGCACATACGGTTCAACCACCTGTTCGATGGCGATTGCCGACATGACCCGCGCGATCAGACCCGCTTTGTTCATGGTGTCACCCAGCGCCAGCGCATTCATCACTGTCGCCAGCATTCCCATATAGTCAGCGGTGGCACGGTCCATCCCAACTGAGCCACCTGCGACCCCGCGAAAAATGTTGCCGCCACCAATCACAACGGCGACCTCAACACCCAGACGGGTAACCTCCGCGACTTCATCGACGATTCGAACAATCGTTTCGCGGTTGATGCCAAATTGGTCGTCACCCATCAATGCCTCACCCGACAACTTGAGCAAAATGCGCTTGTAGGCCGGTTTGGCTGAGGACATTGAAGGCTCCTTGAATGTTTAACCGATAAAACAGAAATCAGGTGGGTTGCTTGGCCGCTGCAACTGTCGCCGCGACCTCCGCAGCGAAGTCGTCAACCCTCTTCTCAATGCCTTCACCAACAACGTAAAGCGTGAAAGACTTGACCGTAGTGCCGGCCGATTTGAGCATCTGCTCCACTGAGAGTTTGTCGTTTTTCACAAAAGCCTGATTGAACAGCGAAACCTCTTTGAGGAACTTCTGCACTCCGCCTTCAACACGCTTGGTCACAATCTCGGCCGACTGCACAGGCTTGCCCGCTGCCGTGGCAATGGCCGCGTCTTCGGCAGCCTTCGCAACCGCAACCGAACGCTCCCGCGCCACCAATTCCGCAGGCACATCCGCGCTGGACAATGCAACGGGCTTCATCGCCGCAACATGCATGGCAACGTCCTTGGCGGCAGCTTCGTCGCCTTCGTATTCAACAATGACTCCGATTCGCGTGCCATGCAAGTAAGACGCCAGCTTGGCGCCGGAACCAAAACGCTTGAAACGGCGAAAGCTCATGTTCTCGCCAATTTTTCCAATCAACCCTTTGCGCACATCCTCCAGCGTGGGACCAAAACCATCCTGTGCATAGGGTAGCCCACCCAGCCCAGCGACGTCGGCCGGGTTGTGCTTTGCGATCAGTGCCGCCGCTGCATTGGCCATCGCCAGAAAGCTATCGTTCTTGGTGACAAAGTCGGTTTCGCAATTGAGCTCGAGCAATGCGCCTACGCCTGACTCCATGGCGCTCGTCACAACACCTTCGGCCGTGACCCGACCCGCAGCCTTGCCGGCCTTGCTGCCCAATTTCACGCGCAAAATTTCTTCAGCCTTGACCAGGTCGCCGTCGGCCTCGGTCAGGGCGCGTTTGCACTCCATCATCGGCGCGTCGGTTTTGCCGCGCAACTCTGCGACCATACTTGCGGTAATTGCTGCCATTTTGATTTCCTTGGAACTCTTAAAGTTCGGTTCAGTTAAATTGAGACTGAAAAAAAGGGGCAAACAGCCCCTAATTTCGCTCGAGGAGAAGCTTGCGTTGAAATTCAGGCAGCAGACTCGCTGACCTCGACAAACTCGTCGCTGGTCTCTGCCGCTACAGCTTTGACAACGTCGTCCACTGCATTGGCTCGGCCTTCCAGAATTGCGTCGGCAATCCCGCGCGCATACAGGATGACTGCCTTTGACGAGTCGTCATTGCCCGGAATCACGTAGTCGATACCCTCTGGGGAGTGGTTTGAATCAACCACGCCAATCAGGGGAATGCCCAGCTTCTTGGCTTCCAGCACAGCAATTTTATGGAAACCGACATCAATCACGAAAATAGCGTCAGGCAAGGCATTCATGTCTTGAATGCCGCCGATGTCTTTTTCCAGCTTGGCGATTTCACGGGCGAACATCAACTGCTCTTTCTTGCTCATGGCGTCCAGACCAGCCTCTTGCTGGACCTTCATTTCCTTGAGCCGCTTGATGGAAGTCTTGACCGTCTTGAAATTGGTCAGCATGCCCCCCAGCCAGCGCTGGTCCACATAGGGAACACCGGCCCGCTGGGCTTCGGCTGCGATGGTTTCACGGGCCTGGCGCTTGGTGCCAACCATCAACACGGTGCCGCGCCGTGCGGTGAGCTGCTTCACGAACTTGGAAGCCTCCTGGAACATCGGCAGCGATTTTTCCAGGTTGATGATGTGGATTTTGTTGCGATGACCGAAGATGAACGGTGCCATCTTGGGGTTCCAGAAACGGGTTTGGTGACCGAAATGGACACCTGCTTCCAGCATTTCGCGCATGGTTACTGACATAATTTAACTCCAAAGGTTGGGTCTGAAATCCGGTCCGCTATTGACAACACTGGCAGATGGTTAAAGTTGAAAAAGACCCAACTTCACACCATCTTTCAATGTCGCAACACCTTGATGGGACCGGTTTGCGATTTGTTCGCCAAGCCATAACAGCACTCAGCAAAACCCAAGGATTATAACATGCCGCTACCCGTCACATTGCCCGCCCCATCCTCTGAAAAGTGCGACTTGCTCGCCACCCGCAACCGCATTCGATCCGGCCAGTCCAGCGTCAAGGACGCCATGGACCTGGCGATTTCAGTCGCCGTTTCAGGCGCCTGCCGCAACGTCTTCCTCAAACCGATGTTTGACCAGGCCCGCGCAGCGGTGACAGATGGCGCCATTGGGCGCACGCCGCTGGCCGGACTGGCCGTATCAGTCAAGGATCTATTCGACATTGCCGGGCAAACCACCGCCGCTGGCTCCGTGGTGCTGGCGGATGCACCCGCCGCTTCGGTCGATTGCGCGGCGGTGGCGCGCCTGAAGGCCGCTGGCGGCGTCGTGCTTGGGCGCACCAACATGTCCGAATTCGCGTTTTCTGGCGTCGGCACCAACCCGCACTTCGGCACACCCGCCAACGCCGCATCAGATGCAATGCCACGCATTCCCGGCGGTTCATCGTCTGGTGCTGCAGTTTCCGTGGCGACTGGCGCGGCCTTCATCGGACTGGGTTCCGACACTGGCGGATCCATCCGCATCCCCGCTGCCTTGAATGGAATCGTGGGCTTCAAAAGCACGGCTCGGCTGGTTCCGGCCAGCGGCGCATTGCCGCTGTCGACGACCATGGACACTGTTTGCGCATTGACCCGTTCTGTACAGGACGCCATGCTGGCCCACGAAATCCTGGCTGCGCGGACCATTACCCGAAGTTTCGCGCCGCTATCGAGCTACCGCCTGGCCATTGCCAAGCCGCTGATGCAGGACGCGCTGGACGCCACGGTTTCATCCGCCTGGCAACGCACACTTGATCGCCTGCGTGCATGCGGCGCGCAAATTGAAGACATTGCATTGCCAGAGCTCAATGATCTGCCAGCCATCAATGCAACCGGCGGCTTTTCGGCTGCCGAAAGCTACGCCTGGCACCATGTGCTGCTCGAAGGCCATGCCAGTGCTTACGACCCGCGGGTATTGGCGCGCATCCAACGCGGCGCAGGCATGAGTGCGCGGGATTACATCGAACTGCTGGGCGCGAGGCGCGACTGGATCAACCGCATGGAAGCCGCGCTGCTGGGCTTTGACGCCGTCCTGTCACCCACGTGCCCGATCGTCGCCCCGGCCATTGCCGATGTCGCGCCAGGGCCTGATCGCGACGACGCTTTTTTCAAAGTCAACGGCCTGCTGCTTCGCAACACCAGCGTTGTCAACATGCTTGACGGCTGCGCTATTTCCATTCCCTGCCACAGCCAGGGCGAATTGCCGGTTGGCCTGATGCTTTGGGCGGGTGCGATGTGCGATGACGCGGTCCTGAACATCGCCCTGCAGGTCGAAAAGCACCTGACATCCTGACAACGCCAGGTCCCACTTTCCTTGAGACTTGCACGCGTATTCAAAAACTAGGGTTTCATGAAGATTGCAGTCATTGGCGCCGGCATCATTGGCATTACGACGGCCTACGAGTTGGCATACGACGGGCACGATGTCACCGTTTTCGAGCGCCGTGGCGCAGCGGCCGAAGAGACCAGTTTCGCCAACGCCGGTCTGATCGCGCCGGGGTACGTGGCACCGTGGGCCGCACCGGGGATGCCGCTCAAAGTCTTGAAGCATCTTTTCAGTCGCTACGCGCCGGTGAAATTGTCCTGGCCGCTGACCGGCAGCGAGTTTTCCTGGATATGGCATTGGTTCAAAGCCTGCAACCAGGAAAGCTATAGGGTCAACCGAGCGCACTTGCAGCGACTTGCGTTTTACAGCCGGGCGCGACTGCACCAACTCACGGCAGAGCTGGCATTGGAGTACGACCGCAGCGACGGCTATATGGTGCTGTTGCGGTCTCAAAGCGACCGCCGACTGGTTGAAAGCAGCCTGCAAGTGCTGCGCGATGCTGGCGTCACCTTTACCGAGCTTGACATGGCGGGTGCCCGCAACATTGAGCCCGCCCTGAACTCTGATGCCAACTTCTTTGGGGCCATTTATCTGCCCGGTGACGAGGTGGGAAACTGCCGCCAGTTTGCGCTGCTGCTCAAAAACGAAGCGCAGCGCCTTGGGGTCAATTTTGTCTTCAACGCATCGGTTGCCCAAATCAACCATTCAAACGGCGCGGCGGTACGGGTTGCCGGCGAGACTGCACCAAGGCACTTTGATGCCACCGTGATGTGCGCAGGCCTTGCCGGTGCAACACTGCTCAAGCAGGTGGGATTGACCGTGCCGCTGGTGGCCGTTTATGGCTATTCACTGAGCGCACCGATCCGCGAGGCGCTCAACGCGCCTCGCAGTGCCGTCATGGACGAGCACTACAAAGTCGCCATTTCGCGCCTCGGCAACCGGGTGCGTGTCGCGGGCAGTGCTGAACTTGGTGGCTCGCTTTCGCGCCATCGCGACTCGTCCGTTCAAACGCTTTACAAGGTTCTGCACGACTGGTTTCCGGGCGCTGCGGCACTGTCAAGCGGCGCCCAGGTCTGGAAAGGGGCGCGCCCAATGCTGCCCGATGGCCCGCCGCTGATTGGCGCAAGCGGCGTTGCCGGGCTTTGGCTCAACCTGGGCCATGGCTCCAGCGGCTGGGCTCTGAGTTGCGGTTCCGCACGGGCACTTGCAGACCTGATGGCAGGCCGTCAGCCAGACATTGACCTGAATGGTTTTGGCGTGGCAGGGCGGCTGGTTTAGGCAAATCTGGCGCCTTCGGTTCAAATCAGACTATGACCTTGCGTATCTCTTCTGAACCACCCCAATGGATACTGGGCCATCGCAGTGCCCCATTGCGCCAGGCTTTGCCGCTTTTCGGCACCGCTGGCACCCGCAGAATTGAGCAGGCTGCTCAGGCGATGCTGCCACCCCATGCGTTGATGCAACACGCCGGTTTGTCGATCGCCAGAATGACCCTCGCGCTGGTGCCGCACGCGCAAACCATCTGGCTTGCCTGCGGGCCGGGCAACAACGGTGGCGATGGCCTTGAAGCCGCGATGCATCTGCGGCAATGGGGAAAAACGCCAGTGGTGACGTGGCTTGGCCACCCCGATCACACGTCGGCGGATGCCAAATCATCCTGGCAACGGGCGGTTGACGCTGGGGTTACCTTCGCCGAGAAGCCTCCCGAAATTTTTGACTTTGGCGTTGATGCGCTGCTTGGCATAGGGGCATCCGCCACGGCCACTTCCAATTCGCACCCCGGCCGCGCCATTGAAGGACGCATGGCAAATTGGATCGCCACTCTCAACGCCGCGACTGCACCGGTCCTGGCGGTCGATGCACCAACCGGTTTGAACGTGGAGACCGGCCAGGCAAGCGCCCACTGCGTGCAGGCAGATCACACGCTCAGCCTAGTCACGCTCAAACCCGGACTTTTCACGGCTGACGGACGGGATTCCAGTGGCGAAATTTGGCTCGACACATTGGGCGCCGCGTCCTTTGGCGCGCCAGACGCATGGCTGGCCGCTTCGCCCTTGCCAACACAGCGCAGGCACGCCTCGCACAAGGGAAGTTACGGCGACGTGGCCGTGGTGGGTGGCGCGCCTGGCATGACGGGTGCTGCGTTGCTGGCAGCTGGCGCGGCTTTGCACGCTGGCGCAGGCCGTGTTTTTGTGACGCTGCTTGATAACACCGCCGTTGCGGTTGACTGCTTGCAGCCGGAGCTGATGTTCAGGCGACTGGATGCGCTTGACCTGGCGGCCTTGACAGTGGTTTGCGGATGCGGCGGCGGCACGGCGATGGCACAACCGTTGTCAAAAATATTGGTCAGCGCGGCGCATGCGGTCGTCGACGCCGATGCCCTCAATGCCATCGCAGCCGACAGACAACACAGAGCCCGACTGGCCGCCCGGGCCGCAAACGGACAACCGACGATATTGACACCCCATCCGCTGGAAGCAGCGCGGCTGCTGGCAACGACCACTGAGCAGGTTCAACAAAACCGTCTGCAGGCAGCCATGCAGCTTGCCAACGAGATGGGCTGCACGGTGGTGCTTAAAGGCTCTGGCACAGTGATTGCCGCGCCGGGGCAGGTTCCAGTGATCAATTCAACCGGCAATGCAAGACTTGCCACCGCCGGTACTGGCGACGTGCTGGCGGGCTTGGTAGGCGCGCGGATGGCCGCACTGCTTGGCAACAGCGCGACCGGATGCAGCGCCACGGCGGCCCTGGCATTTCGGGCCGCTTGCGAGGCGGTCTACCTGCACGGCCAGAGGGCTGACCAATGGCCGGCTCGCTCAATGCTGACGGCAAGCGGCCTGGCGCGGTCTTTGGGTGGTGAAACCGCCGATTGAATCCGCCTCAGGGTCGTCGCGATTCGGTTGAATCCAATATCACCGGCGATATCAAATGTCCAAACAGAAGCTCAAATCAGGCCGAATCTGCCAAAAAACCAATGAAATAGGCCTGTAGCTCTCGTATTATATAGATAGTTTGCTATACTATTTTAAAGCCACACGACCGCCGCCGGAAACCAGGCAACTGTCCAAACTGCGCGTTCAAGTCTCTCAGCCTCGTCCCACAAACGGCATTTTGGTCGCCATCACCGTGTGAAACAGCACATTGGCCTCAAGCGGAAGATTGGCCATGTACAGCACAGACTGGCCAACAATGTTCACATCCATCAAGGGTTCTATGGCGATCTCGCCATTGGCCTGCAGGATGCCGGTTGCCATGCGCTGCGCCATCTCGGTTGCGGCATTGCCAATGTCGATTTGACCGACCGCAATGTCGTACTTGCGGCCATCCAGCGCCGCCGCCTTGGTCAGGCCTTTGACGGCATGTTTGGTTGAGGTATAGGCAATTGAATTGGGGCGCGGCGTCGTGGCCGAAATGGAGCCGTTGTTGATGATGCGACCACCCCGTGGCGTTTGCGCCTTCATCACCCTGAACGCCTCCTGGATGCACAGGAAGACGCCAGTCAAGTTGATGTCCACCACGGTCTTCCACTGCGCCAGTGTCAGGTCTTCAAGCGGAATTCCGGGTGCGCTGACACCCGCATTGTTGAAGACCACATCGACGCGGCCAAAAGCCTTCACGGTCGCAGCAAACAGTGCTTTCACAGAGTCGGGGTCCGACACGTCCGAGGGAACCGCCATCGCCCGGTCTGCAGCGCCACTTTGGGCTATCACCTCTGCCAGAGGCTCGGCTCGCCGGCCGGCCAGCACCACGCGGTAACCGTCGTTGAGCAATGCCAGCGCCGCCGCCTTGCCAACACCGCTGCCCGCGCCGGTGACGATCGCAACTTTTGAAGTTTTTGTCATATCTTAAGGTTTCCTTTTGAAAATAAAATGTCCTGCGTCAAGACCGTCGCCGTGCCTTGCCACCGCTGCCGGTGTGACTGCTTTTGCTGCTTTTATCGCGGTCTTTTCCGACCTTTTTTGACGCACTGCCAGGCATCCTGGAAGCTTTTGCCGCGGCACCCGGGCTTTTGCGGGATGAGCGCGGTGTGGGGGTTTGAAAGGCGTCGCCTTCCAGGCCGCGCCGAGACGCCGGGTCACGCCCCACGCTATCTCGCCCAACGCTATCACGCGCCAGCCCCTTGTCCCTCAGCGCGCCTTTGAGCAACTCTTCGCCCTCGTGCACCAGGCGAAAATCGATTCTGCGGCCATCCAGGTCGACGCGGCTCACTTGAACCTGCACGCGGGTGCCAATCGCGTAACGGATGCCGGTGCGCTCGCCACGCAGTTCCTGGCGCGCCTCGTCAAAGCGGAAATATTCGCCACCCAGCTCGGTGATGCGCACCAGGCCCTCGACGTACATGGCGTCCAGCGTGACGAAGATGCCAAAACTGGTGGCCGCTGTGACCACGCCGCCATATTCCTCACCCAAATGCTCGCGCATGTATTTGCATTTGAGCCAGGCTTCCACGTCGCGGCTGGCCTCGTCGGCACGCCGCTCGTTGGCGCTGCAATGCAGGCCGGCCGCTTGCCAGGCCTGGTTGTCAGCGCTGATTTTTTTCGGCTTTTGGCCGGGCTGCGCCACCCGCGCGGCAAGGCCTTTTTCAAGCCGGCGCGACAGTTTGGCGTGCGCTTCACCAGGCGTTGGCAATTCGGGCAACTGATATTTGCTTTTTCCCAGAATCGCCTTGATGACGCGGTGCACCAGCAGGTCGGGGTAACGCCGGATCGGGCTGGTGAAATGGGTATAGGCATCAAACGCCAAACCGAAGTGGCCGGCGTTGATGGGTGTGTAGATGGCCTGGGACATGGAGCGCAGCAGCATCGAGTGGATCTGCGCCGCGTCGGGGCGGTCTTTGGTGGCCGCTGCAATCGCCTGGAATTCGCCGGGGCTCGGGTCGTCGCTGATGCTCAAGCCGACCCCTATGGCTTTGAGGTAAGCCCTCAAGGTTTCCTGCTTTTCAGGCGTGGGGCCCTCATGCACGCGGTACAGGCCGTGGTGTTTGCTTTGCAGGATGAAGTCGGCGCTGCACACGTTGGCGGCCAGCATGGCTTCTTCAATCAGCTTGTGCGCATCGTTGCGGGTGCGCGGAATGATCTTCTCGATGCGGCCGCTTTCATCGCAGATGATTTGGGTTTCAACCGTCTCAAAATCCACCGCGCCGCGTTTGTTGCGTGAGCCCAGCAGGGCGCGATAGACATCGTGCAGATTGAGCAGATCCGGCACGCGGCCTTTGCGTTTTGCGGCTTCGGCACCTTTGGTGTTGACCAAAATCGCCGCGACTTCGTTGTAAGTGAAACGGGCGTGGCTGAACATCACCGCCGGGTAAAACTGGTAGGCCGACACTTCGCCTACGGAGTTGACGAACATGTCGCACACCATGCACAGGCGCTCGACATCCGGGTTGAGCGAACACAGGCCATTGCTCAGCTTTTCCGGCAACATCGGGATCACGCGACGCGGAAAATACACGCTGGTGGCGCGGTCATAGGCGTCCACGTCGATGGCCGAACCGGTTGCCACGTAATGGCTGACATCGGCAATGGCAACCAGCAGCCGCCAACCCTTCATGGCCGTCTTGCCACGGCCCTGGGTGGCCGGTTCGCAATAAACCGCGTCGTCGAAATCGCGCGCGTCTTCGCCGTCAATGGTGATCAGCGGGATGTCGGTCAAATCAATGCGGTGTTTCTTGTCAGCGGGCAAAACCTGGTCGGGCAAGGTGCGCGCCAACGCGATGCAGGCATCCGAGAACTCGTGCGGCACGCTGTATTTGCGCACGGCAATTTCGATCTCCATGCCGGGGTCGTCAATCTCACCCAGCACTTCCTTGACGCGGCCCACGGGCTGGCCAAACAGCGCCGGCGGCTCGATCAACTCCACCACCACCACCTGGCCCGGCTTGGCGGTGCCCGTGCCGCCCCTGGGGACCAGGATGTCCTGGCCATAACGTTTGTCTTCGGGCGCCACCAGCCAAACGCCGCTTTCCTGCAACAGGCGCCCAATGATGGGCTGGGGCGGGCGCTCGATGATCTCGACCACCCGCCCCTCGGGCCGGCCCTTGCGGTCGCTGCGCACGATGCACGCCTTCACGCGGTCTTTGTGCAACACCGCGCGCATTTCATTGGGCGGCAAATAGATGTCGGGGCCACCATCATCGCGTGACACAAATCCATGGCCATCGCGATGGCCCTGAACACTTCCTTCAACTTCGTCCAGCAAGCCGCTGGTTTGGCTATTATTTTTGATACAATCTCTTTCTTTCCTGAAATGCCCAGGTGGCGGAATTGGTAGACGCACTAGTTTCAGGTACTAGCGAGTAACTTCGTGGGGGTTCGAGTCCCTTCCTGGGCACCAA